>JAUVON010000053.1 GCA_030599175.1 Desulfobulbaceae bacterium
AAAACCAATTTGCTATCTTCTCTACCTGTGGTAGAACCTTATTTTTAGTACCTTACTCCTGAACTTCTGTTATAAAAAACAAGAAACCAAGGAGTATATTTTAAAATTATGCTGTTCCATTTACTTTCAAGGTACTTATCCAGCGAGTCTGAAAGTTTTCCGACAAGTCGGGCCAGTAACTATCCGGGAAAACCAAATTTCTCTTTCAATCCATATCATTTAACAAGGAGATCCCATGAACAAAAAGATTGTACTTCGAGATGATGAGATGCCCAGACAGTGGTACAACGTTGGACCAGATATTCCTAACGGGTTAAAGCCTCCGCTTGATCCGGAGACCAATGAGCCGATGGGGCCGGAAAAGCTTTCCGCCGTTTTTCCCATGGGTCTTCTCGAGCAGGAGATGTCTGGCGAACGATTCATTGATATTCCCGAGGAAGTACAGGAAATATACAAGATCTGGCGTCCCTCCCCCCTGGTGAGGGCAACAAATCTTGAAAAGGCTCTCGGCACAAAGGCGAAAATTTTCTTTAAAAATGAGGGGGTCTCACCGGTGGGCTCCCATAAGCCAAACAGTGCTGTTCCCCAGGCCTATTACAATATGAAGGAGGGTGTTAAACGTCTTTCCACTGAGACCGGAGCAGGACAGTGGGGAAGCGCCCTGGCGTTTGCGACCAGCAAATTTGGCATCGAATGCAAGGTATATATGGTTCGGATCTCTTTTGATCAGAAGCCCTATCGAAAATCGATGATGCAGATGTATGGTGCATCGATTGTTGCGAGCCCAAGCGAGGAGACTAACACCGGCAGGAAGATTCTGGCGGAACATCCTGATACTCCGGGTTCCCTCGGGATTGCTATTTCAGAGGCACTGGAAGATGCTGCCACCCGGGATGACACTAAATATGCTCTTGGCTCGGTTCTCAATCATGTATGTATGCACCAGTCCATAATCGGGCTGGAGGCAAAAAAACAGATGGAGATAGCCGGAGAGTACCCCGATGTTATTATCGGATGCTGTGGCGGAGGTTCAAACTTTGCTGGAATAGCAGCCGCCTTTGTGCCGGATTATCTTGAAGGGAAGAAAATCCGCTTTGTCGGTGTGGAGCCGGCTTCCTGCCCGTCGCTTACCATGGGGAAGCTTGCCTATGACTTTGGTGATGTAGCCCAGATGACGCCGCTGCTCTATATGTATACCCTGGGGCACGATTTTATTCCTCCCGGCATCCATGCGGGAGGGCTGCGATATCATGGTATGTCGCCAATGCTTTCTGCCCTGGTGCGGGAAAACATTGTCCATCCGATGAAGGTACATCAGCTGGAATGCTTTGAGGCCGGCAGTCTTTTTGCAAAAACAGAAGGCATCATTCCTGCTCCTGAGACTTGTCATGCCATTCGTGCTGCTATCATCGAGGCAACTCAGGATCTGAATGACCCGAAAACAATTCTCTTCAACTTCTCCGGTCATGGGCTTATCGATATGGCTTCCTATGATAAGTTTTATGCTGGAGAATTGCATGATTACGATTATCCTGAAGAAGATATTGCCAAATCAATAGCTAATCTCCCCAAGGTGTAATTAGATAACCTCCTCCTAGCCGCTGGAAGTTTGGCTGGAGGAGGTTTCATCGATTGAGGCTGGAGCGGAAAATGGTCGAGAATGGAATCGTCAGGGTACTTGTTTCAGAAGCAGAGATAAAAAAAATAGTGAAACGGCTTGGTGCGGAAATCACCACCTTTTACAGACAGAGAGAGCCTGATTTACTGGTCATTGGGCTTCTCAGGGGTTCGTTTGTTTTTATGGCGGATCTGGTTCGTGAGATTAAACTACCGCTCATGGTTGATTTCATGGCACTGTCGAGTTATGGGGATGGCACTGTCAGCAGCGGAGATGTGAAGGTGGCTATGGACCTTGACACTTCTGTTGAAAAGAGAGATATCCTCATCGTTGAAGATATTGTAGATACCGGAAAAACATTCAGCAAGGTGATCCGGATGCTGAAAAATCGAAACCCGCGTTCCTTAAAGGTATGCACATTTTTGAACAAGCCGGAATGCAGGGTTGTTGATGTGAAGGTAGATTTCTGTGGTGTTGATATTCCCAATGAATTTGCTGTGGGATATGGTCTTGATTATGCCCAGGAGTATAGAAATCTGCCCTATATTGGAGTTCTGGATCAGGCTCTGCTGCAAAAAGAGTAGTCCCTTCCTTTTTTCTATTCCCGGACAAGTTCCTAAGTCGTGTCACACATAGAATGACATGAGTGCGATATTTCATGATTGACACGACACTGGAACCTTTCATGTTCATCTGTTTACATTACTGCCTTAAGCTATTTTGAAGAACGATAGAAAATGAAACTATATTTCAAATGCGAGGAAAAAAACCAGATCTTTGGTTCAGATGATTATACTCTGCATGAAGGCCACGCAGTTATAGATACCGGAGGCGGTGGGAGGGAACTCAAAGGAATAGTTGAGTTGAATTCAGCTTGTCCATTGTGTGGCAAAAAGCACCAGTATGAAGTGAAAGACGTTATTTGCCCGCTAACAGCCATGAAATGAATTTCACAACAAAACATGAAAGTAATGTAATCGGGATTCGGAGGAGTGTTGCCAAACGTCCTCGCAGGCTGTGGATTGTTGTGTCAACACTCCTCCGAATCCCTTTCTTCCCGAATATTACAGGACTTTCATATAAAGTGGAGTAGAAAATGGAAAATAAGCCGGTTCGGCTGACGACACATGTGAAAGGTGGCGGCTGAGCCTCAAAACTCTCTCCAGGGGACCTGGAACAGGCACTGAACGGAATTGAGTTTCCAACAAACGAACAGGTTCTGGTCGGAATAGCAACAGCCGATGATGCTGGTGTATACCGCGTGTCGGATGAACTGGCATTGATCCAGACACTGGATTTCTTTACTCCAATTGTTGATGATCCCTATGATTTTGGCCGCATAGCCGCAGCAAATGCCCTCTCTGATGTTTATGCGATGGGCGGCATTCCCCGGACTGCCATGAATATCGTGGCATATCCGATTAAGAGTATGGGGCAGGGGCCATTGAGGGAGATGCTGGCAGGTGGCGCGGCTACATTGAGGGAAGCGGACACAGTACTGCTTGGCGGGCACAGTGTTGAAGATGAAGAATTGAAATACGGCCTGTCGGTTACAGGTTTTGTTCATCCAGAGAAAATTCTGACAAACCAGGGGTTGTGTATCGGGGACTGCCTGGTTCTGACCAAACCGCTTGGCACGGGAATAATTAATACTGCAATAAAGGGCG
The DNA here is from genome assembly GCA_030599175.1 of Desulfobulbaceae bacterium. Taxonomy (GTDB): domain Bacteria; phylum Desulfobacterota; class Desulfobulbia; order Desulfobulbales; family Desulfocapsaceae; genus Desulfomarina. The sequence continues at coordinate 3,286 of JAUVON010000053.1, forward strand.
GTCTGGCATCGAATACGACCATTCGCAGAGTCACCGATCTAATGGCCACACTGAACCGACAGGCGGCGGAGATTATGACCGGATTTAAGGTCTCAGCCTGTACCGATATAACAGGGTTCGGCCTCCTGGGGCATATAGCTGAGATGATCTGCGGTACCGGCAAAGGTGTGATAATTGAGTCGGACAAGGTTCCGGTGCTGGCGGAGGCGGATGAATTCGGCTCAATGGGTCTTGTGCCGGTGGGTGCTCATAAAAACAGGGAATTCAGAAAAGAGATGATCCAGGTTCCTGTGGATTTCAATCCTGTTCTTCGTGATATCCTTTTTGACCCGCAGACGTCTGGCGGGCTGCTGATTGGCTGCATGGAAAAAGATGCGTCATCCCTGGTTCAGAGACTGCATGATGAAGGGATCGAAGAGGCAGCGGTGATTGGTTTGGTGACTGAAAACCCAAAAAATAAGATACAACTTCTGTGATATAAGGGAACAGGATGGGAAAAACAACAATAGATGCATGCGGTCTGACATGTCCGGCACCGGTTCTGCTGGTGAAAGATGCAGTTGAGAAGACAGGTGAGCAGGAGATAGCCGTACTGGTGGATAATGAATCCTCCCTTGAAAATGTTACCCGCTTTCTAGTCTCCAGAGGATATTCGGTAATTGACAGGCAGGAAGGTGACCTGTTCAGAGTTGAGGCATGCAGTGACCAGAATGGTTCAGGGAGCAGTGCTGATAAAACAGAAACATCTGAAGGAAATAGAGAGGAGGCGGTTGGCAGGAAGATTCTTGTGCTGGTTACAAGTGACTGTTTTGGTTCGGGAGATGACGTTCTTGGCGGGAAACTTATGATAAGTTACCTGAAAACACTAAAAGAGATGGGATCAGATCTTTGGCAGATTATTTTCGTCAACGGCGGGGTAAAACTGACCATAGAATCATCACCTGTTCTTGAAGAATTACAGGAGTATGAAAAGTTAGGGGTGATTCTTTTTGCCTGCGGCACCTGTCTTGAGCATTTTGGCCTCACGGCTTATAAAAAAGTTGGTGGTACAACCAATATGCTGGATATTGTGACAGCAACCCAGCTTGCTGATAAGGTTATCACTGTCAGCTAAAAAAAAATCTACCCAGGGCAACAAGGCCCATTCCCGTAGCCACCGTGCCAAAGAAACTCTTGAACCGCCAGGCCACTAAAAATGTCGGAATTGCCGCCAGCAAAAAGACATTATCCCATTCCAGGGTAAATACACCATCCCGGCAGAGCAGTCCTGGAGCCAGCAGTGCAGCAAGGACTGTTGCAGGAACAAAGCTTAACCATCTGGCAATCCAGGGCGACAATCTGCGATCGGAGAGCAGCAGCATGGGCAACAGACGGGGCAGGTAGGTGACCACCCCCATGCCGCAGATTGTCAGGAAGACGAGTTTTTCATCCATTGTTCTACTCCGACACCGATGGTGGCAGCAACCATCGTTGCAATAATAACATGAGACTGACTGAAGCCGAGCAGATAGAGTGCTACTGACAACCCGCCTGACAGTATCGCCATCATCAAATATACAGGTTGAACAACCTGGGGCACTAAAAGCGCAATAAACATGGCCGGCAGAGCGAAATCTAATCCCACCGGCCGGACATCGGTGATCTGTCCCCCGGCTAAATAGCCAATTAAACTACCAAACACCCAGGACGACTGGGCGGTTATATTTACTGCAAAGGTTTGACTTTTTTGGGGAGTTCTCCTGGCCATCCGCATTGTGTGCAGGGCGAAAGTTTCATCGGTTAATTCATAACCAAAGAGGGCGATCTGCCATTTCTTCCAGCCTCTCAGTTTCGGTGCCAAAGCTGCAGACATCAGCAGATGACGAAGATTGACCACAAATGTGGTTAATATCAGGGTGAATGGCGAGGCGGCTGCACCAAAGAGTCCGGCCCCGATCAGCTGCGCACTTCCGGCAAAAACAATTACGGACATAGCAACGGTATTGAACAGCCCCAGGCCGCTTTTCTGTGCCAATACACCATAGGCAAACCCCACAGGAATATACCCCAGCACGATTGGCAAGGCCTGGTATACGCCGCTCCAGAAGCCCGCACCATTTTTTTTCTGCGCTAACTCTTTCAGTTTCTTCACACTTTGTATGCTCCCTGCCGCATAAAAAATCAATAACCGGGTTAAACGGCAAAGGCGAACTTAATGGGTGGGTGATGCTCATAGCCGATCAGCTTGAAATCATCTACCGTAACCCATGTTTCCAGATCGTTAAGGGTCTTGATATCCGGATTAATCTCCAGTTTCGGCAGTGGTAAGGGCTCACGCTTTAGCTGAACGTCACGTATCAGTTCAAGCTGATCCTCGTAGATATGGGCATTAACAATTTTATGGAAAGCTTTGGCAGGCTTCAGTCCGGTTATTCGGGCCATAATCATGAGCAGCCAGCTTACCTGCACCTGGTTAAAACCGTGGCCCAGCGGCAGATCATCTGAGCGCTGATAGGAGGTTAAAAAGAGCTTCTCCCCGAGAATGCTGAAAGTATGGGTGTGCATACAGGAGTTCAGGCAGGCGCGATCCCGTTCACCCGGATTCATAAAAGTCATTATTTCACTGCGATTATCAATGCCCTGCCGAAGGTCATTATAAACATTGAGTAACTGATCTATGGATTTGTTTTCGGGGTTGCGCCAGTCCCGACCCTGGGCGCCGTAGCAGCGACCCATATCATCTGTACCTTTACGAAATGGATTAGCCAGCCATACTGAATTTTCATTGGCATTTGCGTTCCATGTATTGCAGCCTATCTTTCGAAAATCAGCCGCATTGGTATATCCCCTGAGATAGCCAAGCATTTCTGCAATGGCCGGTTTCCAGAAAAGTTTTTTAGTGGTTAATACCGGCAGTTCTCCGTTGCTGACATCGTATTCAAGGTCCGCATTAATGACTGTAAGGCAGCGTTTACCTGTTCGCTTATTTTCCACCCATTCGCCACTTTCGATTACACGCCTGCATAATTCCAGATATTGTTTCATCCTGATCTCCTGATCTCGATAAACGGGGCGGCCTCTTTTTTCAGAACTTCCCGTCAATGCAGTGTATGCTCATAGATCCCCGCCTTCGCATCAATTTCGTCTGCTATCTCCACAACCCGCCTATGGTGAGTGAAAAGTAAGACCTGTGTACTTAATGCCAGCTCCGCAAGGATTTCGAGGCAGACTCTTGTGCGATTGTCATCAAAACCTATCAAAATGTCGTCAATGACCAAAGGCATGGATTCTCCTTTACTAAGATGTTGCTCAAGGGTAGCGAGGCGAAGCGATAGGAAAAGCTGATCTCTGGTGCCGTCGCTCATTCCATCGACGGACACCTCTACATCGTTTGAGCGTACTCCAAGGAGGACAGGCTTACCATTTTTGTCCAATTCATCCCGAAGATTCATATAAGAATTAAGGGTAAGTTTAGAAAAGAGATCACCAGCTCTGGCCAGAACCGGAGCCTGATTTGTCTTACGATAATCCTCTATTCGTTCTTCCAGGATAAGCGCAGCAATTTTCAAACGAAGATATTGCTCGACACCAGAAACTATGGTGGCAAGTTGCTGCTCAGCCTCCTCTGATGCATTTGCGGCTATTCCAATGCCATCCTTGGCCTTTATATCGTTTTGAAGCGTTTGCCGTTGATCTCGTAATGTATCCCGGTTTTCCTGCAGTTCTTTCAGTTCTGACAAAACTCTTTCCAGTTCTCCCTCAATAGCATCGATATCTGCATCGTTGGCCTCTTGTTCCAATTCTGTGATACTCAATCCATCTCCATTGCGTATGAGTTCTTGTTCTAACGTATCGATTTTCTCCTGCAACTCACGCATTTGTCGTGATCTTTCACCAGCTGATTCCAGTTCTTCTTTTGTCTCAACACCAGTTTGCTCCAGCAATAAAATAAATTGTTCCTGTGCCGTTCGAATCGTTATGTCAGCATCTTCAATTTCTTCCTTTTTTTCTTTTTCCTGGGTTGTAATCTTTTTTAGACTCGCCCTTGCTTCACGAGCATCATTCAGGTCACGGTTGAGCTGAGCAGCAATAATACCCGCTTCCTGGTTATTTCTCTCAAAACCAATAGTATCAGTAAAGGTGAAGACTTTTTGATCAAATTTCTCTAGAACCTGGTCAATCCCATAGATTCGCTTGCGCAATTCTTCTGATTTGTCGAATTTGTTAAAAAATTCCAATAACTGATCAAATGCTGCAGTCGCTTGTTCCGGATGAACATCAGGTTTTAAACCTAAGCCATCAATGGCCTGATCCCATTCCTGTGCCCAGTTGACTAGATCATTCTCAATTGAGGTAAGCTCTTCCTGTGCCCTGTTGATATGTATCTCTGCATCGTTAAGACTATGCTCCAATTGGTGCTTTCGCGCGAGAACAGCTTCCTCTTGCTCAATTTTCTGTTCACACAGATTGATCAGAGCCTCGAGATTCATGTCTTGAAGGTCTAATGAAGCATCAAATTTTACTATTTGCAGAGAGACAGATTTCCCGATTGATTGACAATCCTTGGCAAGTTTTTCTGCATCACCGGAAATGATTTTCGTGGCCTTAACATTCGATAGAAGATTATTCACCTTAAGGAGCCATTGTTTCATCTCCCTTGGAGTTCCCGTATCTACGCCCAATGGCTTCCAAATGGAGTGCCATTCCTTTTGGAGCATTTCCCCGGCTTCATTCGTTTTACTGATTTCTTTTATGATCTCATTGTGACGCAAATTGAGGTCATCAATCCTTACCTCAAGATCCGCCCGCTTCACTACCTGGTCTGCGGCAAGACGGAGTCGATCCGATACGTGATCTGCATCGTCGACCTTTTGCTCATAAAATGTTGATAGATCAGAATCGGACACAAACTCTTGTATATCCTCGTCTACATCATTTTCTTCAATATACTTTTGCTTTATGAGGCTCCAGCCTGTATTCCGTACCGATCGCGATTCTTCAAGCTCCGAAATCGTCGGCACATAACTTGTCAATAACAAGGATTTCAGATCCTGTTTTGCCTGTTTTTGATCTTCTATGAATTCTTTTTGCCGGCGGCCATAATCTCTTATTATTTCGGATAGTTCATCAAGCTGTTTCTCGAATATGTCCAATGTCTCTAACATGGGCATGGCAACTGTAGAGAGTTCTTCGATGGATCCGGAAAATCTCCCGAGCCTGGAAAGCTCACTCGCACAGGCAGTTTTTTCATCAGAAGCACGTTTTTGCAAATCGGCCAATCGTTGATCTATATCACCAACTTTCTGAGCTGCTGCAACTGCCGCCTTTAGTTCACTTAGATCCCAGGTCGATTGATCCTGTTCACCCAACTCTTTCTTAATTATTGCCTGCTCGTCTTTGACGTCACGAAGAGTGGCTTTGGCCGTTTCTTTTTTTTGATTCAGGAGGCTATGCTTCTGAGCCAAGCCGGAAATCCACTTTTTATTATTGGTCAGCGGTCGTAACTGGTCGGAATCATCGATACCAATATCGGGACGTACACTCTTCAGCAGTTGCTCTGCCTCATTTCGTAACAGGCGTCGTTTTCCATCTTGCTGAGGACGATCTTTGATTGCAGTTTCAACGGCTCCCAACTCTTTGTGAATGGCTAGGATAACTTCTTCGTTTTCCAGCAATTCATTTCGAACATTTAACGTTTCTGAATCTTCTTTTAAGTGAATCAGCTTAGTTTCAGCTCTTTCTTTTATTTCGCTGGCCTTTTGTAGATTGTCGGCAGCATTTTTTCGTTTGTCATCGAAATCTTCCGAGAGAAGCAAAACTTCTCCCAATTCTTCAATTTTAGCCAGAACTTCACGGCGTTCTGCCAGAGCACCTTTCACGCGATTAAGCCTGTCTAACTGGTTCTTTTCTTTGCTTTTCCCATTGATATTCTCTTCAATTCCCTGAATGGCACGCAGGATGTCTGCAAGTTCTTTTTGCAGTCTTTTCCACTCTGCAACGGGGAGGCTCGAATCCTTGACTCGTTTTTTTGCTTCTTTATAAGATGATATTGCCTGGTTCACTAGTTTTGTGGAGGCTCTGGGCTTAAAAAGATCCTCAGCACGATCTTGTAACTCTGACAATATCTGACGGAAGTCTGCAGTACCCACTGCAGCACTGAAAAGTGCTTGGCCAAGATCACCAGATTGGCTCAACAGCTCCTTGCCGCCCAAAACCAGTCCAGCATGATCTATTCCATATAATTTCGTAAACAAATTTTCATCAATCCCACCCGGTAAAAACGGCATCAAAACCGAATCATCTATGGCAGTATTTGTACCTGGTTCCAATAAGGTGTCTTTTGTACCTTTCCTCCGTACAAACTCAATTTCTTCGCCGCTTGTAAGCTTGAGCTTTCCGCCTATTCGTAACTGTGGATTTGAGTGAAGGTAATTGTCGTTAGTACGGATTGGAATACCAAACAGCCAGGCGATGAGAGCTCTCAATGAGGTGCTCTTGCCGGCTTCATTGTCTCCATATATCAAATGTAACCCTGCATTTCCTTCTGATAAATTCAATGATTTGTCGGTGAAGGAACCATATGCAATCAAATCAAGCCGGTCGATTCTCATTGGTCATCTCCCACTGTCAACAGCCTGCCGGTTAACATATGTTTTGCCTCTTCAACCAAACGCTCAATGATTTGATTTTCATCAATATTTAAAACAGAGTCAACGCCAAACACCTCTGGTGGAAGCTTTTTTCGAAGATCGGAAATTACATCGTTCAGGCCGTTTATTTCGTCTGGATTTTCTGGTGTTGCCAATATGTCCTTAAGCAGTTCTCCAAATGCAGTGTCATCAGACAACACAGATTCTAAATCCTGTTTACCAACGGTTGCATTTTCAACTCTCTCTATCCACAAATCATCACCGGCAATTTCGGCACCAAGAGCTCTTATTTGTTGCTCAAATCGTTCTGGATACGCTGATAGCTCATTCGATATCGGGGTTGCCCCTTCAAAACGAATCCGCATGGCTACAGGTCGTCCGTCTGCAGAAAATCTTTCGTTCTCGATGGCTTTTCGAGTACGATCAAGTACCTCGCGTATTTCAGCAGCATCGGTTATATCGACATTGCACTTAACCCAACGCAAAACATCTAACGAAAACTTATCTACTGCGCTCACAGCTCCGTCTTCGACTGTGACGAGCACACAACCCTTAGAACCGGATTCTCTAATATGACGTCCTTGAATACAGCCGGGAAACACAATCCACGGATCTTCCGACACAAATTCCTGCTTGTGGATGTGGCCCAATGCCCAATATTGATAACCTTTAGAGCGTAAATCATCTGCCGAACAAGGGGCATACACTGCATGGCCTTCCCGGCCATCAAGACTGGTGTGTAATAAACCAATATTAAAAATTCCATTTTTCAGTTTCTCCATTTTCACATCCATACTATTATTAAGTTTCAGGTTGATAGACCCTGAAAAAGCATAATTACCCTCCTGAGACTTTTCAATGTTGAATACCTCATACGCATATTTTGTGAAATTCACGAAATCGTTATAGCGAATCCAAATGAAACCATCATTTCCCCAACGGTTTCCCCAACTGTTAATGACCTCATAGGAACCTCCATATTTTTCATTATCATATCCAATAACGCTTAAGGCATGGCCAGGATATTCAGTACTTGCCATCTCACTGGGTTGCCAAAAGTTTTTAGCAGTATAAAAGGATGGAGGGCAGTACATACCTATAACAACAGGATATTTTTCTGAAATTGATTTTTTAACAGCGTTTATTTTAAATTGATTTGAATGATTTTTATTAATGAAGGTTTCATCTAAATAAACCTCAGGCCGATTTAAACTCCCATCAGAGTTTCGGTTTGCTATTTTTCGCCTTAGATACCGACGCCTTGCAAGGACAACATAAGCTTGCTCCTTGAGGGCTGATCGTCGTTTGTCTTTGCCATAGACAAACCCCCATCGACTTAAAGCCCTTAGAAGGGTAGGCATTGGAACTTCAACATCATACGTATGTAAAAGTTTTTTTCGAATCTCTTCTGCTGCAATTTTTTGGCCCTTTAAGTTCTTTTTTCTAATATATCCCCGAATCACTGGTTGCAAATTATCAGACATCCTATAAGGAGGTTTTCCTCGCCCTTTTATTTCAGTATCTTTAACCGTTCCTTTATTGTAATCTGCTATTATCCTTTTAACTGTTATCTCACCAATCCCCAATCC
>JAUVON010000210.1 GCA_030599175.1 Desulfobulbaceae bacterium
TAATAATGCAGGGATGCAGGGTTTCTTGATGAATACCAGGCGGGAACTCTTTAAAGACCCGAAGGTGAGACAGGCTTTAGGGCTGGCTCTTGATTTTGAATGGATTAACAAGTCACTCTTTCATGATCAATATACAAGAACGGACTCTTTTTTCAGCAACTCCAATCTTGCTGCAACCGGGTTGCCCGAAGGCCTTGAGCTTGAATATCTGAACCAGTTTCGAGGCAGGTTGCCTGAAGAAGTTTTTGTTCAACCTCTATCAGCACCGACCACCATTGGAAAACACGGCATCAGAACTCATCTGAAAATGGCAAAAAAACTTCTCCATGAATCCGGCTGGTCAATCAGGGAAGGGGTCTTAAAAAATCAACTGGGAAAAAAGTTTGAGTTTGATATCCTTCTTGTATCGCCATCGTTTGAAAGAGTGATGGCTTCCTATGTTAGAAATTTAAAAAAACTTGGCATAAAAGTCCATTACAGAACTATTGATCCCACTCTCTATACGGAAAGATTAAAGACGTTTGATTTTGATATGATTGTCACAACATATGGGCAATCCCTCTCCCCTGGCAATGAACAGCGAAATTTCTGGCATTCGACAGCTGCTGAAATTAATGGCTCAAAAAATTATGCCGGCATAGAATCTGATGTGGTGGACAGCTTGATTGACTGGATTATCTACGCTGAAAACAGGGAACAGTTGATTGGTGCCTGTAAAGCTCTTGATCGTGTTCTCTGGTATGGCTACTATCTGATTCCTAACTGGTATCTGGACACCCACAGAGTAAGCTATTATAATAAATTCCATTTTCCAGATCAGTTGCCCCTCTACTATAATCCTTTTCAGCTCCTTATGACATTATGGGAATAATCGTAATTCTTTGGGATTATCATGTTAGGATAAACTCGTAAAAAGGGGCACTCAAGGTTCCGGATGGAAAAGTAAAAAGCTTCATATCTAAGATAGGGGGAGTGATCTTGTCTCGACCAAAATGGTATTTTCTTTTTTGCTTCACTGTTCTTTTTTTGCACGGAACAACAGTTTATGGCTATGAAAAGACCATCCATAGTTCGGTTGGGTTTAAGTTGGTCGACGTTAATATGGACAGCTACCTGGATATATCGATTAAGGAACTTGCTGCTTCAAACGAGGTATACAGTTGCTGGATCTATGACCCTGAAACAGGCCGGTACCCAAATGAAGTATCACTGCAACTGTTCAATCCCGAATATGATGTTGAAAGACAACAGGTCGTTGAACGGATCAATATTTCAGCCTATATGGACAGACACTAGCTGACTGTAGAGATATTTGTCAAATCAAACAAGGAACCGGCTTTTGGAAATGATCGGTTTAAGGGATTCGCCTGGAGGCCAGGCTCCTACATGAAATCCATCCCCTGTAGGAGCCTGGCCTCCAGGCGATTGATAGAATTACATTAACAGATGGTTGCTTACAGAGACCCCTGTGGAGCGAAAAGATAATATTTAATTTTACTCTGACCCCATTTACCGCCATTTACCATCATGTTAGAAGAATATATATTCAATCTGAGCACTCTTCACGACACCAAAAAGTTAGGTGTCGGCATTGGCGATATTGCACTGCCGGGAGATGTGATCTGCCTTTATGGTAATCTCGGTGCCGGTAAAACGACCCTTACTCAGGCAATAGCACGTGGACTTGGTGTGCCCTCTCACTGTTATGTTACAAGCCCTTCTTATACTATTATGCATCAGTATAGCGGAGTAATCCCTCTCTACCATATGGACTTCTATAGATTGAATGATTCCGGCGATGTTATTGATCTTGGTTTTGAAGAGTATTTTTATCTCGATGGGTTAACTGTGATTGAATGGAGTGAAAGGGCTGAGGATATCCTTCCTCGTGATCGAATATCGATTGTTATCAGCGTGAACAAAAATCAGGAAAGGACAGCACGATTTTTCACTTTAAATGATGCTTTGGCAAGACGTTTTGAAAAGATGTTGGCTAAATTATTGAAAATAGAGAAACCATAACTACATTGATTGATGATCAGTACTTTTTGAGCATCCCCGGAAAGTTTGCAAAGGAATTAATAAATTTACATTCAGTCATAACCAGGCAGATAAACAAAATAATGGAAAAAAAATCAATTCAGTTTGAAGATTGTTTCAAGGCATATACTACAGATCAGGATAAGGCAATTACTCCGGAAGAGACGCTGGATTCTTTTTACAAAACAGTTGAAAGCCTCGATTTGAAAATCCTCAGCGAAGTAAAACGGATTGATAATGGTCGCCTCGATATACCAGTCTATTTCAGTGTTTGTGGTGAGGATGCATTATCCTTGACAGGAACCAAGAAACAGATGGGTAAAGGCGCTTCTTCCATACAGGCTGAAGCCTCAGCCTGTATGGAACTGGCTGAGAGATTTTCCTTTTTTTCATTTAAAAGTGAAAGTGGTAATTTTGTTCAAGGAGATTATAAAACAATGATCAAGGCCGGATATCCTGTCCTTGATATGCAGCACCTTCTCGATTCAGTTCATGATGTAAATACGGAAATTGAACTGCTGGAGCAACTGCTGGAAGACATCCCGATGCAGTGGACATGGGCTACCAATATAAGTTTAAAAGAGGAGATTCTTATCCCTTTCTCCTGGTTTTATGCAATCAATGAATTTAACGGACCCTCTGCAGGTAACACCCGTGAAGAGGCTGCATTGCAGGGAATATGTGAAATAGTTGAAAGGCATGTCTGCTCACTTGTCAATAATCAAAAGCTTGAGACTCCGGAAATTGATAAAGATTCGATCAGAGATAAAATTGGTCGGATGTTAATTAAAAAGTTTGAAGATAATAATATTGAGCTCTACCTCAATGACTTTACTCTTGATACGGGACTCTGTACTGTGGGGGCCCTTGCAATTGACAGATCTACATTTCCGGGCAGAAGTGAGATAGTCTATACTGCCGGTACAACGCCTGACCCTGAAAAGGCTCTTATAAGAGCGGTCACCGAGGTTGCTCAGTTAGCCGGGGATTTTAATACTGACTCCAATTATGTTGCCTCCGGCCTGCCCAAGCCGTTGTCAATGGAGGAGGTGGACTATCTGACCGAAACATCAACCAGGATCACGATTCAGGATATGAATAATCTCTCGGATAACAATATGAGAGTTGAAATTGATAATTGTATTGAAGCATTAAAGAACATTGGCATGGAAATTTTTATGCTAGATGTCACCCATGACGGGTTGAAAATCCCGGCACTTTACACAATTATTCCCGGTGCACATTTCAGGGAGAGGTCAAGGGTTAAGGATGCAGGTCTTTTTGCTGCAAAATTAGTAATGGATCTTGTGACGGATTCTGAACTGCTTGAAAAGAAATTTCGAAAAATGGAAGAACTCCTGCCCAAGGCATACTACCTTGAGTTTTACAGAGGCCGCAACTTTGTGAATATGGGGTTTCCTGAATCTGCTATTAACCATTTTGATAACGCACTTGCGCTTAAACCTGAACAGGAGGATCTTCCCTATATCTATTCCTATAAGGGCAGTTGTTTAAAGGATCTTGAAAGAGTTGAAGAGGCAATTGAAGTATTAAAATGTGGCCTGCAGGAAGATGAAGAGAGACCTGATCTGCACAATACATTAGGTGTCTGTTATTTTAAAAAACAGGAATATGAAAAAGCTATAAGCCATTTCAAAAGAGCTGTCGATCTTAATCCGGCCTCAGGAATTGACTATGCCAATCTTGGAGTCAATTATCATAAAACAGGGGAAAATGAACTGGCTGCAGAGTTTCTGACTTTGGCCTTAACCCTCGATTCAAGTCTCGATTTTGCACGTGATCTGTTGAATCAGCTTGTGGAAAAGGACGAATAGTTTAACTGCAGCATGATGAATATTCCTGATTCAGAAAAAATATCCGCTTACAGCCACGCAGCGACAGTACCGATAATGGTAATGGGAACTGTCATATTGCTGGTTATTTCATCCGGTAATACTGCAGCTCAGATCGTCTCTTTAGTTTATGGACTGTCGGGAATCTTTCTTTTCAGTGCGAGTTTTTTGTATCATTCCAATAAACAGATAGAAAATGATAATTCATTCTGGAGAAAACTCGATCACACTGCCATTTTTTTTCTCATTGCTGGAACCTATACTCCTATCTGCTTTTTATATCTTGACGGGAAAATGAAGTGGGGGATACTGATTGCTCAATGGTCCCTTGTACTTTTCGGAACTGTGTTCAAACTTATTTTTATTAATGCACCACGATTTATCGGCACTCTTATTTATCTTCTTATGGGCTGGATTGTTCTTGTTCCTATAACTACTCTGTTTCGAACAATGGAGTCGGCATCCTTCATTCTTTTAACAGCTGGTGGAATTTCTTATACCATCGGAGCGGTGATTTACGCTTTAAAGAGACCTGATCCTTTTCCCGGTTTTTTCGGATTCCATGAGATTTTCCATATCTTCGTTACTGGAGGTGCAATATTGCATCTTTTGACGATTATCTATGGGTTTAAAAGATATTTTAATAACAGCGAAGCGGTGTCATCGTTGTTGCAATTTTTCTATCATTTAGTGTAAATTTCTTTGGCTCAAAGATAACTGGAAAAGGCTTATTGAAGTTGTATTTGCTGATGGCAGAAGGGTCGGGTTCTTATGTCGACCGGAACGTTAATGGGTCAGAGGTAAAAGATGAATAAGGAATTGTATCTATTACGTCATGGAGCCACACCACTAAACGGTTTATATGTTGGTTCAACAGATGTTTCTCTGGCTGATGAAGGGAGGGAACAAGTCCTTCGAACCGGCAGAATTCTTGCTTCGATGCATATAGATCTGGTTTTCTGCAGCCCAATGAAACGGTGCAGAGAAACAATGGAACTTCTCTCTCTTGATGCACCCTTGGAAATTATAGACAATTTGAGAGAAATTGATTTTGGCAGATGGGAAGGGCACAGTTTTGAAGAAATCACTACTACGGATCAAGAGTTGATTGAGAATTGGCGGATAAGTGGTGAAACTTTCTGTTTTCCTGACGGGGAATGTATCAAAGATTTTAACAAGAGGGTTGAACTATTTTCCCGGAGAGTGGTGGCCTCAACAAAAGAAAGAATTCTAATCATCGCTCATGGCGGAACAATTCGACATTTACTCTGCACCTTTCTTGGTCTTTCCCCGGAGAAGAAAATGATATTCGAGATTCAACCGGGGTGTTTCTCCACCGTTACACTTTATGGTGATCTCGGTGTTTTGACTAGTTTGAATGTCAAAGGATGATGGCGTCTTAAAAAGATCTTAAGCATCTGGTATCTCAGAAAACATCAAACATTAGACAAAGGAATTTACTGTGAGCTTACTGGAAAGAACAGTCGATAAAATATCTCCGCAGAATTCAGAGGTGAGAGAATTGGCTGAAAACCGCCTCAACAATCTCGCAA
>JAUVON010000151.1 GCA_030599175.1 Desulfobulbaceae bacterium
AACATAGATACAGTGAATATCACTATTCTTCTGGGCAATAATAGCATCAACACAGAGTGCGGTTTTACCAATCTGACGATCACCGATTACCAGCTCTCGCTGACCGCGACCTACAGGAGTCATGGCATCTACAGCCTTTGCACCGGTGTAGCAGGGTTCATGAACACCTTTTCTGGCAATAACACCCGGAGCGAGTACCTCGATTTTTGAGGAGAGCTCAGCGTTGATCGGCCCCAACCCATCGATGGGTTGTCCTAGACCATCAACAACACGGCCTTCCATTTCAGGACCAACCGGAACCTCGGCAATTTTGCCGGTACGCTTAACAGTGTCACCTTCCTTGATACCGGTTATATCACCGAGAACAGCACAACCGACATTGTCCGCTTCCAAGTTGAGAGCAAGACCCATAATTCCGCCGGGAAACTCCAAAAGCTCCATGGCCATACAGTTTTTAACACCATAGACACGTGCGATACCGTCACCAACAGAAATAACGGTACCGGTCTCGTTGAGGTCGATACTGGTTTCGTACTCCCCAATCTGGTCTTTAATGATTTGACTTATTTCTTCGGCTTTGATCTGCATCTATTCTCTCCCCTTAATGGAATCTTTTAAACCTGCAAGCTGGGTCTTTATCGAACCATCCAGCACCAGATCTCCAACCTTGGCGATAATACCGCCAATAATTGATGGATCAACGCTCGTGGTCAGCTCCACCTTCTTGCCTGTTAACTTTTCTAATGTAGCCTGAACACGCTGCTGGAGGTCATCGCTCAGCTCTATCGCTGAAATGACACTGCCATGGCTGATGTTTTTCTCCTCATCCACCATGGTTTTATATTCTTCTGCAATCTCCGGCAGAATTTCAGCTCGTTTTTTCTCAACCAGGAGATTCAGGAAATTACTCATAACCGAATCAACGCCTATTGAGCCGATCATGCCGGCCATGACTTTTTCCCTTACATCCAGTGGGTAAAGGGGGTTAGTGAGAGCATCAATGACTTCAGGGTTGGACTCAAACAACCCTGCTAAACCCGTAAGTACGTCGTTGTACTCCTCATATTTTCCCTGTTCCTGGCCTACCGTGAAAATTGCCTTGGCATATCGTCGTGCGAGGATTGTCTGTTTCACTGTACCGCCCCCACTTTAGCTAAATAGTCATCTATAATCTTGACCTGATCATCATCGGTAAGATTTTTTACAATCAATTCTTCAGCCATCACAGCAGCCTGCTCGGCAACCTCATCTTTCAGTGAGCGCCGCGCTTCAGTTATCTCGTTCTGAATCGCCATCTCCGCAGCACGTTTGATGTCATCTGCAGCCTGTTCCGCTTTCTCAAGTATTTTTGTCTTCTCAATTTCCGCCTGGGCAACAGCCCTGTCAACAATGGTATCAATTTCAGATTCAACATTTACCAGCTTTACCTGAAAATCATCGTATGACTGTTCTGCGTCGACACGCTTCCGCTCAAGGCTTTCAATCTCTTCTTTTATCTGTGTTCGCCTTGAAGCAAGCCCTGAACCGATTGGTTTAGCCCCAAATTTAACAAGGATAATCATCAGAGCTATAAAGTTGACGATTCGCCACCCCAGATCCTTGAGTTTTGCAGCAGAGAGACTTCCTTCTCCATGTGCGTCGGCCGCCGCTGCATCGTGCCCGGCATCAGCCGCGACAGCATGTGAATCAGCCGCAGGTGCTTGAACAGGTTGTCCGGAGGCAAAAGCCGTCCCAAAGGACAAGGCAAACCAAAGTGTTAACGTAGCCAGGCTCAAAATCCCGGCAAATTGTTTCACTCCTCTCATTGTTAGAGACTCCTCCCCAGAATTTTTCCTGCCATATCGGTTGCAAACCCGTCAAGACCCTTTTGCAATTCTTTCCTGGCATTCTCGACCTGAGATCTGATTTCAGCAATCTTCTCCTCCCTGCCGGCATCAGCCTCTGCCTTAATAGCTGCGAGCTTTTCATCTCCAGCCGCCTGTGCACCGGCTCTCACCGTATCCAGAGCTGCTTTCGCCTTTCCGGATGCCTTCGCCATTTTTGCATCAACTGCTTTCTGCCGGAGCGCCGCCTTTTCCTCGAAATCCGAGATTTCCCCCTGCATCCCCTGCAGTTTTTCAGATCGTTCCTTAAGGATTTTCTTTACAGGTTTGTAAAGAAACCTATTAAGAAGAAACATGAGAACAAACATGTTCATAATCTGAATTACCAAGGTAATATCCATCGTAATCATGTTGATAGCTCCTGATTAACTTAGATAATAAAAAAAACGTAACATTCATTTACAAAATGAATGATGACCACAAGCTGCTAACAAGTATCAAAAAACCACACAGATGCACAAATTTATGAATGTGTTCAAAATAAAGTGAACGACCATTCATAACGGGGAAAATTTTTACCGCAAATATGCTGCTATGTCAACAAATTTATGTATCTCACCCTCATGCAGGATGATTACTCAGACAATATCTCTGCCACCGCCTGCGGAACATACCGTATGGCCTCATCCAGCTTGTCCACCATAGAACCTCCAGCCTGGGCCATATCAGCTCTGCCGCCACCTTTTCCGCCAACAATTTTTGCAACCCTGTTTATTAAATCACCGGCTTTCACCCTGGCGGTCAGATCGTCACTTACTATGGTCAGGAGAGCCACCTTGCCCTTAATAGATCCACCAAGAACGGCGACCCCCGACCCCATATTATTTCGAATCTTATCGCCGACCTCCCTCAAAGTTTTTGGGCTGTCGAGCGGAATCCTGGATGCTATCACCTTAATCCCTTCCACGGTCACAGCATTGGTCATCATGGCGGTAAGATCTGAACCGGCAAGCCGGTTTGCAAGATCCGCTACCTGTTTTTCAAGTATTTTTTGAGTCTTAAAGAGAGTCTGCAGTTTTGTAATAACCCCATCACCGGTTACATTCAGAATTGATGCGACTTCCTTTTCTCTCTGATACACTGCCTGAATATGTGTAAATGCAGCAGATCCGGCAAGTGCTTCTATTCTCCTGACTCCTGCAGCAATACCACTTTCTGAAAGAATTTTAAAAATTCCAATTTCGCCAGACGAAGCAACGTGGGTTCCACCACATAATTCCATACTGAAATCGGACAGTGAGACCACCCGGACGGAATCATCATATTTTTCACCAAAAAGAGCTGTAGCACCCTCTTTTATAGCCTCTTCTCTATCCAGGACTCTGGTGATGACCTGACAATTATCTCTAATTTTTTCGTTTACCAGCAGCTCAATGTTTTCAATCTCCTGCTCGGTCACCGGAGAGAAATGGGTGAAATCAAACCGCAGTCTTTCCGGCCCAACCAATGATCCCGCCTGTTTGACATGGTCACCCAGAACATCTTTTAGGGCTGCCTGCAGAAGGTGAGTCGCTGTGTGGTGAGCAGCAGTCGCTCTGCGCTTTTCACTGTTTACCCTGATTTCTACCTCGCCATCATTGTTGAGAACCCCTTCCTCAACAGTGATGGTATGAAGAATTAATCCATCTCCGCCCGAAGCAGTTGATTCAATCCGCGCCCTGCCCTCTTGCCAGATTATCTCCCCTGTATCTCCCACCTGTCCACCAGCTTCGGCATAACAAGGCGTTTTATATACAAAAACCCGCCCCCCCTCCCCATTCATAAGGTGAGAAGCCGGCGCTCCTTTACTATCAAGCAATCCTCCGATCTTCGTTTTCACCGACAAATCAGTAAAGCCCTTAAACTCAGCCTTCAAGCCTTGCGCGAGGAGCTTTTTCACCCCCAAGTCGAGCAATGCAACTCCCTCATCTTTTCGAGAGGATCTTGATTTTTTCCGCTGCGCCTCCATCTCCTCTAGGAAACCGGGCTCATCAAACTGCAGATTTCTCTCCAGGGCCACATCCCTGACAATATCAAAAGGAAAACCGAAGGTATCATAAAGTTTAAAGATAAATGTGCCGGAGATAAGTTTGGAACCTTTCTCTGCCAGTCGACCTATTTCATCATCAAGCAAAACCAACCCATTTTCCAGGGTCTCTCTAAATCTGTCCTCCTCATTATTGACCACCTTGGTCAACAGGGAGACCGCATCTTTCAGGTGGGGGTAGGCGTCCTCCATCTCTGTTCCCACTACCCTGCAAACCTCCTCCAAAAACGGCCTGTCCAACCCCAGATGTTTGCCGTAACGAACCGCCCTTCGCATTATTCTGCGAAGAACATACCCGCGCCCCTCATTGGAGGGCAAAACACCATCTGCAACGAGAAAAGTTGTAGCCCTTGCATGATCTGCAATAACCCGCATGGCTGTATCATCCTGCCTGGTCACTCCATAACCCCTGCCTGACAACTCCTCAAGTTTGGCAATTATCGGCGCAAAAAGGTCAGAATCATAATTATTGAACTTGCCCTGAAGAACCGCCGCAACTCTTTCAAGCCCCATGCCGGTGTCAATGCTTGGCTTTGGCAACGGAGTCATGGTTCCGTCGGCAGATCTGTTGAACTGCATAAAGACAAGGTTCCAGAGTTCAAGAAACCGATCACAATCGCACCCCAGAGCACAGTCAGAACGGCCGCAGCCAGCCTCAACACCCTGATCGATATGAATTTCAGAGCAGGGACCACACGGTCCAGTGTCTCCCATTGCCCAGAAATTTTCATCCTCCCCCATCCGTACAATTCTTCCTTCCGGCAGGTCTTCAACCTGCTCCCAGAGTTCCTGCGCCTCGTCATCATCCTCAAAAATAGAAACCCAGAGTTTTTCCGGAGGCATCCCGAGTTCTACCGTCAGAAAATCCCAGGCAACACGAATTGCCTCTTTTTTGAAGTAGTCACCAAATGAGAAATTACCCAGCATTTCAAAGAAGGTATGATGCCTGGCAGTATATCCTACATTTTCAAGATCATTATGTTTTCCACCTGCCCGAACACAGCGCTGACTCGTTACGGCCCTTACATAATCACGTTTATCCTCCCCCATAAACACCATTTTAAACTGAACCATTCCGGCATTGGTAAAGAGCAGGGTGGGATCATCCTTTGGTACCAGAGAAGAACTTTCAACAATAACATGATCATTCTGCTTAAAATACTCTAAAAATTTACTTCTTATCTCGTTTCCTTTCATAATTTTAACACTCAATACAAAATTTACTGGTTACGGTTATGGTCACTTCATTGATTAAGTTGGACAGGTGGTAGGCTATTAGGCTATAGGCTGTTAGACTGTCAGGTACTGCATCAAAAAACAAATATTTGTTTGTCTTTGCTAACAGCCTTCAGCCTTGTTTTTCAGCCTAGCTTTTCAGCCTCTTTTAATAATATAGGGAAGAACTTCCTTAAATGCGGGAGTCCCGGCCTTACCAAGCAGTTCATAAATCAGCATCTCCACCGGACCGACAACTGCCCCCATGACCTGCAATCGTTCCAGCCCCTGTTGATGGTTCAGATCAGACCTGGATGACACTCCATCGGACACAACCCATACAGAGAAACCCTTTTCAAGAAGACCAACTGCAGTCTGATAGATGCAGATATGGGTTTCAACACCCACCAGAATCATCGTTGTCACTGTTTTTGGCAAACCTTCGACAAAGGCCGCTGTATCTTTATTTGCCAGCGCATTAAATTCGACTTTATCAAACTGCGGCAGATCACTGACCAGAGGCTCAAGATTAGCCACATATGGCCCCAGCCCTTTTTTATACTGTGTGTTGGCAAAGATAGGAATATCCATAATCTTTGCACAATGAATCATCAACTCAACCGTTTCAGCAACATTCCCCGCCCCATTGATTTTCGCCATCAGGCTTTTCTGGGTGTCGATGATCTGCAGACAACAATTTTCCGGCACAAGTAGACCATTTTTCATCGCCAATCCTCCATGCCCCGCATATTGAGCTTCTATTCCACACCCCGGAAGGGGTATAGTCATCTTTAAAAATACTGCTTTTAAACAAAAACAATGAAATTACAAAAAAATAAGCCTACACTACCCCCGGCAAGCAAGGCAAGATTAATTTATCATACTCAGCAGAACCTGATATACTGTTCTTCTATTGGAATTAGCTTTTTATTACCTGCCATGTATGATGGCGTCGTAAAAATTCCACCGCTCCGTCATTCCCGCGCAGGCGGGAATCTAGAACGTATTGAAATAACTGGATTCCCGCCTACGCGGGAATGACGGAATAGCGAAGAATTTGAGTTTTTACGAGTTCATTGTGTATGATGGCGTCGTAAAAAGCCTTCACCTGTTTCGTTTCTGTAAAATTTCTATCATTACGACGTGGCCAGTGTAAAAAACCTTTACAAAGAGATATTTACTATTAAATTAATATATGAAATGCTTTATTGAGGAGATAAAATGCAAGACGAACAGATCGATGCGATGTCTAAACTCCTGAAATCCATGTCGCACCCCATCCGGTTGAAAATTCTTTGTCTGTTGCAAGACAAAGAGCTCTCGGTAGGTGAAATCAGGGATCAGGTCAAAACAACAAACGCTAATGTTTCACAACATTTGAATATACTGCGCAGTCAAGGGATAATTGACTATCGTAAGGATGCAAACTTTATCTACAATAAAATCACTGACAACCGTATCCTTGAACTTATCCAGAAGATGCGGATGCTATTTTGCCCAAATTTCTAGAAGCCTGTCCGAGAATACATTTCTCCTCAACTCTTCGTTATTTTTAAAAAAATAATGCTCGTAATATCACTTATATGACTGTGCTTATTTTTTCAAAAAACCTCGATTTGAGAAAAAATGCTTATTCTCGGACAAGCTCCTAGGAAAAGTCCCGTTTATCGGAAACAGACAGAGAGAGGCGGCAGGAACTGTCAGGAGATAATAC
>JAUVON010000216.1 GCA_030599175.1 Desulfobulbaceae bacterium
CCATTGATAATCCTGGCATCGAAGAAAAAGAAAATAAAGACTACTGAATAGCAGAGTTTTTCCTGACAGCCTTCAACCTAACAGCCTAAAACACTACCCAACCTTAAAAGAATAATGAGAAAACTATTCGGTACAGATGGCATAAGGGGTGTAGCAAATGTCTACCCCATGACAATAGAGATTGCAATGCAGGTCGGCAGAGCGATTGCCTTTATCGTCAAGGATAAGGCAAAGGGGCATCGAATTGTTATCGGTAAGGATACCAGGCAATCCTGTTACATGCTGGAGAATGCTCTGGCCGCAGGTATCTGCTCCATGGGAGTTGATGTGCTGCTGGTCGGGCCTCTGCCGACTCCCGGGATAGCTTTTATAACGACGTCCATGCGGGCGGACGCGGGAGTGGTTATTTCGGCTTCCCATAACCCGTTTCAAGATAATGGTATAAAAATCTTTTCCTCCGATGGTTTTAAACTGCCTGATGAGGTTGAGGCGGATATCGAAGACCTGATCTTTTCCCAGAAGATGGCTGCGCTGAGACCGGTTGCAGATGAAGTAGGAAAGGCTGCCAGAATAGATGATGCGAAAGGGCGCTATATTGTTTTCCTGAAAAATGCTTTTCCCAAGAAATATACCCTGGATGATTTTCATATTGTGCTTGATTGTGCCCATGGGGCTACCTACGGAGTTGCACCCCACGTTTTTGAAGAGCTGGGCGCAACAGTTACCACCCTGGGTGTCAATCCGGATGGTAAAAACATAAATGATGGCTGTGGCGCCCTTCATCCAGAACTGATGGCGGAAAAGGTGAAGGCGCTTGGCGCGGATATCGGGCTGGCCCTGGATGGGGATGGGGACAGGCTGATAGTCAGCGATGAAAGGGGCGAGATAGTAGATGGTGATCATATAATGGCTATCTGCGCTCAGGAACTTTTGAAACAGCGAAAACTGAAGAAGAAGACTCTGGTTGCAACGGTCATGTCCAATATGGGGCTTGAGGAAGCAATGCAGGATATGGGCGGCAGGATGGTGCGCACCGGAGTAGGTGATCGTTATGTTGTTGAACGCATGCGTAAAAAGGGATATTCCTTTGGCGGTGAGCAGTCAGGTCATCTGGTTTTTCTCGATCATATTACCACCGGCGATGGGATTCTCGCCGGGCTGCAGCTTCTTGCTATCATGAAAAAACGCAAGAAACCACTGTCTGAGCTTGCAACCATCATGGAGAGTTTCCCCCAGGTGCTGAAAAACGTCCGGATGTCCACCAGAGTTCCTATTGAGACCATACCCAATTTCCTCAAAACTGTAGAAAAACTGGAACAAAAACTGGGTAAAAATGGTCGCATCCTGGTACGTCCTTCCGGTACCGAACCTGTGATTCGGGTGATGGTTGAGGGCAGGGATAATGTCGAGATTAATGCTATTGCTGATGAACTGTGTGAGTTAATACGATTTGCTGACCGGAGCTGATCAGTACGTTACTTCTAAAAAGCTGTAATAAAAAACAACAGATAAGCACCCTTAAAAACCAGGGTATAAATTCCGACTTCCAGAGCTTTAACCACAGAGGACACAGAGAGCACAGAGGAGAAAAATAGTCTTTTCTCTCTGCTCTCTGTGGTGAGATAATGTGTCTTCAGGGTTGTGGGTATCGCTCACTTGTGAAAATCATTTTATGGGTGTCAGAGGCATAATCCAGTTAAACGGGTCGTCTACTTTTCCGTACTGGATGTCCATAAGGTCGTTAAAGAGTCTTGCGGCAAGAGGCCCCACATTCCCATCGCCAATTGTGATTTCTTTATCATTGTATTTGATGTTTCCAACAGGAGAAATTACAGCGGCAGTACCTGAACCAAAAACTTCCTTGAGTTCTCCATTGCCGTGAGCCTCGTAAATTTCATCGATACTGATTTTTCTTTCAACAGCTTTAATGCCCCATGATTTTGCAAGTTTTATGACAGAGTCTCTTGTAATCCCGGATAAAATACTCCTGTTTAACTCAGGTGTGATAAGTTCATCTCCAATAAGAAAGAAGATGTTCATCGATCCGACTTCTTCAACATACTTAAGTTCAACTCCATCAAGCCACATTACCTGTGTGTAGCCATCCTTTTGCGCAAGCTCTGTTGCAAAAAGGCTTGCAGCATAATTTCCGGCTGTTTTTGCCTCTCCGACTCCACCCCTGACAGCACGGACATATTCTGTTGTGACCCAGATTTTTACAGGATCAAAACCTTCGGGATAATATGCCCCTACAGGAGAAAGAATAATAAAAAATCTATACGTATTGGAAGAGCGAAGGCCAATATAGGGGTCTGTTGCAATTATAGTCGGACGAATGTAGAGTGATGTTCCCTCAGTGCCGGGCACCCAGTCTTTTTCAATATTTAAAAGCGTTAATAGTGCTTCAAGAACAAATTCTTCGTCTAGTGCAGGCATGCAGAGCATATGACCTGAGTTGTTCAGCCGCTTTAAATTATCCTGCGGTCTGAAAAGATTTATTTCACCAGACTCAGTTTTGTATGCTTTTAAGCCTTCGAAAATTGCCTGGCCATAATGAAGAACCATTGTAGAGGGATCCATTTCAATTGGACCATAAGGTTCAATTCGAGGGTTGTGCCATCCTTTTTCCGGGTTATAATCCATATTAAACATGTGATCTGTAAAAAAAGTTCCGAAGCCGAGGCCGGAATCTTCGGGGTGGTTCTTCAGTTTTTCAGCTTTTTTTATCGTAATTTTCATTGCAACCTCTGGTATATAAGATTATTTGTTTACCGGGATTTTGCTAATATAATAATTTCAAAAAAAATTAACAGCATTCTACCTATTAAGTTATTATTATGGTATTCAGTATAATGCTAATTTACACGTTAAATCAACCGTTAACCTTTTTATTGTCGACAACAGATAAAAAGGCGTACAGCAAAGGTAGTCCCGCAAATTCTAATTATTTGTCAATCCCTGATTTTACACAATAAATGTTTCCCTCCCTGCAGTAAAACATCTATTTTGTCAGGTTTTTCGTTCGAGCAGATTTTTGAATATTACGACGCTTGTTGGAAGATTACATAGTGGCGATATACCTTTATGTTAAAACCTTAGAAAAGAAATTATCGGTGGAAAATGAAAACAGACATAATTGAGATAAGATGGCATGGACGAGGAGGACAGGGAGCGATTACTGCGGCAAAAATTGTTGCGAACGGCGCATTTGCTTCCGGTTTTAAAGGGGTTGTTATGGCTCCGACATTTGGCACTGAAAGAAGAGGGGCACCTGTCTTTGTCTCTTTGAAGATTTCAAAAAATAAGATTTACGATCTTTCGCCGATAACATCACCGGATATGGTTGTTGTTTTGGATCATACTCTGCTGGACGAAGTTGATGTTGTAGCCGGATTAAAAGAAAATGGTCTGGTTATTCTGAATGCACCAAAGCCTCTTGCCGAATACAGTTTTGGAGAGGCAAAAATTGCTGTTTCAGATGTCACAAAACATGCTGTTGAAGCTGGGTTACCGCCTGGCATCGTCAATTCCGGAATAATTGGTGCATTTTCACAGGCGACCGGGCTTGTAAATATTGATGTTATGGTGACGGCAATTGAAAATGAATTTGTCGGAAAAAGACCGGAAATGAACTCAAAGGCTGCGAAAATTGTGTTTGATAACACCGCAGTTGGAGGCTATATATGAAAACTGAAGAATTTTGTAAAATGATATCGCGCAGTAAACCCGGTCCCGGGGATGGCGGCAATACAGGGTCATGGCGTGTTTTACGTCCGGTGATCAATCTTGAACTCTGTATTCCTGTGAAGATGAATAAAAAAGCATGTTTTAACTGCTGGCTTTATTGTCCGGATTCCGTTGTCTCAAAGACAATCCCGCCTGTTATCAATTTTGACTATTGCAAAGGTTGCGGTATCTGTGCTGAGGAGTGTCCTGTGGACGCCATCAGCATGGTGGATGAAGCAACTCCAATGGAAGAGGAGAAATAATACCATGCATATTATTGAATCCGGAAACGTAGCTGCAGCAACAGGTGTTAAACTTTCACGGGCACAGGTTATTGCTGCATATCCAATTACTCCCCAGACGCCGCTCACTGAAAAATTATCTGAATTTGTTGAATCAGAAGAATTTGATGCTCAATATATTCCCGTTGAGAGTGAGCATAGTGCAATGGCTGTCTGTATTGCTGCATCAACAGCAGGAGCACGATCATTTACTGCTACAAGCGCAAATGGTCTTCTCTATATGAGTGAGCAGCTGCACTGGGCTGTAGGTGCGAGACTTCCTATTGTCATGTGTGTTGCTAACAGGGGGATTGGGGCTCCATGGACGGTGTGGAATGACCAGCAGGATACCATGTCTCAACGAGATGCTGGCTGGATACAGATTTATGCCAATGATCATCAGCAGATAATTGATGCTGTCATCAAGGCGTTTCGTCTCGCACAGACCGTGAGCATCCCTGTGATGGTGTGCTATGACGGCTATATTTTATCCCATACATATATGCCGTTTGAGCAGCCTGACCAGGACCAGGTGGATTCTTTTCTGCCGCCGTTTACTCCGAAGAATTTTCTTGACCCCGAGAATCCCGGGAATTTTAATACTGTTACTCTGCCTGATGTAAGGCCAGGCGTAGATGGAAAAATCGAGCCAGGTTATATTGAGATTCGTCATAATCTGCATGAGGATCTTCGGACTGCACTTGATACCTATGTGGAAATTGATACAGAATTCAGGGAACAGTTTGGCCGGGGGGGGAATCCCCTTGTAGAGGAATATAAATGTGATGATGCAGAATTTGTTGCTGTATGTATCGGTTCATTATCGTATCAGCTGAGAGATGTTGTCGATATTATGAGAGATGATGGAGTGAAAATTGGTGTTATGGGCGTGCAGATGTATCGACCGTTTCCCGATGAAGCCATTGTTGCTGTTCTTGCCGATAAAAAATGCGCAATTGTTCTTGAAAAAGCACTAAGTTATGGAAACCAGGGTGCATTATATGGCGACATCAAATCAGCACTTTATAATAGCGCTGCTAAACCACATGTTCATAATTATATTTTGGGTCTTGGCGGAAGAGAGATAAAAACTCAGCATCTTCTTGATGCGTTGACTGAATCATGCACATCTCCTGCTGCAATTGGAGATGCTCCCCGGTGGCTAGGCTTAAAATTATAAAGAAGATGGCGTCGTAAAAAAATCTTCATCTTGTTCGTTGTTACAATTTTTCTATTA
>JAUVON010000045.1 GCA_030599175.1 Desulfobulbaceae bacterium
CTATCTTCTTTTTGGCCGCTCCGATTAGTGCCTTACTCCATAAAAGCTGTCATAAAAAACAGGTAAGCACCCTTAAAAACCAGGGTATAAACTCCGACTCCGAGAAATTGAGGAAGGTCGTTTAAAATTATATGGTTGAATATACTTTCATGGCACTTATCCAAGCATTCTAAAATTCCGATATATTCGGGTTAGTAATCGAAGGTACTTCTAATTTTCCTTTCATATTGGTTATTGGGATTTGTGAATTATTATGCAGTTTAAAAATGGTGTTTTTGTAATAACAGAAGAAAATAACTGTCCTCTGTATAATGTGAGTGAAGAGCTGAGTGTCACAGGCGGGATCTTATCTCTGCCTGCCGGCAAAGAGGCCTGTCTCACTCTTGTAAACGGGCTTATCAGTCTCACTTCCTCTGGAGGAAGCTATGAGCAATATAGCCAGGGGAGTATCGAAAAAACAAAATTTGAGTGTGGTGGCTGTACCGGACTCATTCGATATGAATATAAAAAAGAGAGAGGATTTGCAACTCTGCAGATGAAATTGCTGCAGGCAGCCCAGAAAAGAGAGAAAATCGAAGGAATGGGCAGCTCTATAAAATTGCTGCGCACTATTGAAATATTTTCGACCCTTACCGAAGCAGATCTCCTGGATCTTGCAACACTTCTAGAACTTACAGATTATCCCTGGCAGTTTCCGATAGCCCAAAAAGGAGACCCTGGTGACAGATTGTTTATCATCATTTCCGGTAAGGCTGAGGTTGTCGATGACCAGGGAGCCGTCCTGGCAGAACTTGGACCGAGCGAAGTGTTTGGTGAGATGAGTCTTCTCTCAGGTGAACCTGTGACAGCTACTATCATGGCTGTCGAACCATGTCAGATTGCGATAATGAGCCGGAAAAATTTCAGACATATTATCACACGCTTTCCAGCGTTACAGATTTTTTTCTACAAGTTGCTCGTTGGTAGAATAACCAGAATGAATAAGCAGCGAGCCGATGAGCTTTCATCCGGTATGGTTGGCCAGTTGGGGGATATTTCCACAGTGGAACTCTGTCAGATGATTAATGCCAACCAGAAGACGGGAAGACTGACTCTTGAATATGATGGAAAAAGGGGTGTCGTTGTCTTCAATGAAGGAGAGCTGGTGTATGCTGAAGTCAATGGCTATGAAGGGAAAGAGGCTTTTTTCAAAGTTTTAACTGTTGAGGATGGGCGTTTTAGATTTAGTCAGGGGTTGGATGTGCATGAGAAGAAGATGGGTGTTATAGGTGGCTTTATGGGTCTTCTGATGGAGGGTATGCAACGTCTCGATGATGAAAGAGAATAGACAGGCAAGGAGAAGGATTAAGCTGGAGCTTTTGCCTTTGCTTGAAAAGATACAAACCATTGAAATTTCCCGCCTCCTTCAACGTTACCCCGATCATCTCGTAACGAACACCCTCTTTAGTGCCCTTTGCAACCCATTGGATCAAGTGCGATGGAGCGCAGTAATGTGTTTCGGTACAATTGTGTCACGCCTTGCTGAGGAAAGAATTGAAGAGGCAAGGGTAATCATGAGGCGTTTTCTCTGGAGCCTCAATGATGAGTCCGGTGGGATAGGCTGGGGGGCACCGGAATCTTTAGCGGAGATTATGTGTCACTGCGGACAACTTCGCCGGGAGTATCTGCATATGCTGATATCCTACATGTGTGAAGACGGTGAAGAGTTCTTTCAGGATGGCAATTATTTGGAATTGCCAATGCTGCAAAGAGGGTTGTTATGGGGCATTGGAAGGCTGTGTCAACACCATAGAGATGAGATGGCTGAGCAGAACATAGTTGAAAATGTGGCGGCTTATTTATCCTCAACAGATAGTACGGTGTCTGGCCTGGCTCTATGGAGTCTCGGGCTGCTGCAGGCGAAATCGACTGCTCAACGAATTGCACCCTTTCTGGATAAAGAGAAGGTGATACAAATTTACAGGGATAATTATCTTCAAGATGTAAAGCTTGGGTTTCTGGCAGAAGAAGCCCTTCAGGCAATGTCATAACCGGCCTGGCGGCATTGGTGGTACCTTTGCTCCGCCAAGTATAAAACCACCGTCCATCCTTATGGTAGTGCCCGTCATATAGCGGGCCTTAACAGCCATGAAGAATATCATCTCTGCAACTTCATCAGGATGTCCGATACGTTTTAGGAGGATGTGATCATAGAGTTCTTTCTTCTCTTTTTCCGTAAACGTCTCCCAACCCCTGGTACCTGGTCCGTGCCGTGATTCAATCAATCCGAGCATTAATTCATTTACCCTGATATTCGGCGCTGCTTCCCTTGCCCAGGATTCCGTAAAAGATTGGATTGCTCTATTTGCCGCACTGAATCCGTCATTAAAGAACAGTGCTGCAGGGCCGCTTCTGCCTGTCAGAGAGGAGATAGAGGAAATGTTTACAATAGCTCCATTTGGATGGTTTTGCATAAGAGGCAGGCAGTGGTGATAGAGCAGCCATTTTGCTTTGAGTGTAGTTGCAATTTCCAGGTCCCACTGATCTTTATTCTGTTCAAGGTCGTAGCTACCGTGAACGACGGGCATTCCTCCTCTCTCAATGTTGTTGATAAGGAAATTCAGCTGTTTGGTATGGTTTGTAATTTCAGCGACTAACTGTTTGACACTATCCTTGTCACGTAAATCTGTCGGGTATGTAAAAAAAGAAAACCCTGCATTCCGGAACTCTTCTTCCATTTCGGCGGTGGAATCAGGCCAGTCATAATGGGGGAGGATGAGTAATGCTCCTTCAGATCCGAATTTACGGGCGACAGCTCTGCCGATAGGGCGGGAAGCTCCTGGAATAAGGACAGTCTTGCCTTTTAGTACCTTATGTCTAATTTGCATGTTTTTTGTGGCAGAATATAAGTAATGTCTCTTTAAATCATAATGTTATGGATACCGTCAGATAGCGAACGCAGAGAGACCTTCGAGGTACTTATCCAAGCATTTTAAAAAATCCGATTTATTCGGGTTAAGCTCATGATTAGAAAATCGAGTTAAGAAATGGCTGCGAAGGTTCTTTGATTACATCATCAATATTATTTCTTCGCTGAAGGCCGAACATTGCAAGGATGTTATCATCCATACAGAGTTTATAATCATCTGATGCAATTATATTACTGTTCAGGGGATTGATCAATCGGGTGGAAATATACATAGTGGAGTCGGTATGGGAGATGGTTCCTGCAAGAACAGCTTGAGCCTGCTGGGCTCCAGGGAGGAGCGACAAATCTCTGGAAAGCATAGTTTCTCCAGCTCCGGGATAAATCTGAAGTGTATTTGTCAGCTTGATCTCCTTTACTGTAAATCCGAGTTGTACAAGCCTTGATCGGATATGTTCCTGTAAAACTCTGCCAAATCGTGAGGTGTGAGTGAGGTCATCGTTATTCACTAAGGTTGTGACCAGAATCGGCATATCAGGATGTCGAGGGATAAGAGGAGGTAATGCCCTTTCAGCAAGGTTGTCTGCAATAGTGTAGGAAAATTTAATCAGATTGGTATTGCTGCCCAGTAAATTTTCAAGTCGTGTACAGTTGAATGATGAGCAACCTGTGAGAAAAATCAGAGCGGACAGGTTGAGCAGAAGGAGACAAAAAGGGAGTCTATGCATCATTTTCATTTTTTATGATCCTTTAAATATCCATTTTTCTATTAAATTCGGCCGGACTGTTTCCTGGAGCTGAATCTTGAATCCTTATCTCTTTTAACGGAACAGGAGCAGTTTCAAGTTTGCCATACCCTGTAGAGAGTTCTATTGTTTTTGTTTGCTCTGTTGTGTCTTGGTACTGCCAAAAATCTTTGTCGTTTATATAGTAGATATCTGATGCTCTAAAAAGATATTTATTGTTGTCTATTATCGATGTTGTAATTATTACTTCATAATGCCCATTCAGGGTGAGACTTGTGTTTGCCAAATCAGCCACCACTCCGGCGGCAAGAATCAGTAACTCTGCTGGAGCATCGCGAAGCACGACTATTGCGGCCGATATTGCGGTCAGCAATCCGGGCTGGAGGGTACGAACCCGTTGAGTAATATGGTGTACAATCTGAACTTTATACTCTATTCCAATGGCATCTTCCTTAAATTGTTTATGTGTCGGAATACCGTAGTCAACCAGTTTGGTTATTAAAAGATCACGGAATGCCTTATTGAAACTGCTTGCCTGATGTGGTTTGCATGGTTGGGACTCATCCCCGCAGGTTGGGTTAACATAGACGGCAGTTTCAATATTGTCAGTCAAAATCAGTTCGTTATTGATTCTATCTGCCAGATCCAGCGCCAGCACCTGCCAATGGTGTGATGCCTGCATTTTCTGTTGTTGCGAGTAAGGGAAGCTGATGGGTTCTGGGATGCCGCTTGTACAGCTGTTTAATAACAATGCTGCACAGATAAGTATCGGGAAAAAGTGCATTGAAATCCTCCGGGGGTAGTGTTTTGGCAACAGTTCTCCGACGCTCTTTTTTTCGTGGAGCACACGAGCTTTATATGAACTTATCGGATGGAATCGAAAAAAGTAAAGGAAAATATGTCCATAGATTTACACATACATTCAACATACTCCGACGGGACGATGAATCCCGGAAGATTAGTCGAATATGCAAAACGGAAGGGGTTAAAAGCTATCTCGATTACCGATCATGACACTGTCGATGGTGTGGTCGAGGCTGCTGGTCTGTGCAATGACGGCAAGTTGGAGTTTATCCCGGGGATTGAAGTGGGAGCTGAATTTTCAGGATGCACTATCCATATCCTGGGGTACCTCTTCGATCCAGATAATTCCGGGCTGAAAAAGTTATTACAACGGGTGCAGGATGCAAGGGATGAGAGAAATGAACAAATTCTTTTCCTGTTAAAAAAAACAGGTATATTTATATCAAGTAGAGAACTTCGTGCTATTTCACAAATAGGACAAACAGGCAGGCCCCATATTGCCAGGGCACTTTTAAATAAGGGTGTTGTAAAAACCATTGATGAAGCATTTCTACGTTTTTTACGACAGGGTGCTGAGGCTTATGTTCCCCGGTTTGTTTATACTGCTGAGGAGGTGTTCAACATGATTCGGCAGGCTGGTGGAATAGGGGTTCTTGCTCATCCTTTGCAATTACAAAGGATGGGTATGGATTTGCATACTGCAATCAGAGAGATGACTGGGCTCGGCCTTGACGGGATTGAAGTGTATTATCCCACTCATTCAAAAAAAACAAGGGCTGCTCTAATGCGGTATGTTGATGAATATGGTCTGGTGATGACCGGCGGCAGTGATTATCATGGTGATATCAGGCCCGGGACAACCTTGGCGGGTGGAAAAAATGTTACAGTTCCTTATGACCTCCTGAAGGATATGAAAGTGCGTGCCGCAACTGCCGCCGGGAGAGTAAAATCATTATGATTTATAAATTGCTTATCCAGGCATTTCAAAAAGTACCGATTTATTCGGGTTAAGGTGTTTAAGTATGAATGAATATTCGATTCTCATTGTAGATGATGAACCAAATTATCTCGTAGTTTTGTCGGAGCTGCTTCAGGATGAAGGTTTTGAGGTCTTTACTGCCCCCGATGGAGAACAGGGCATAAAAATAGTAAATGATGTTGATTTGGATATTGTAATTACAGATATGCAGATGCCGGGTATGGACGGCATACAGTTTATGCAGCAGATTAAAGAAAAGCTTTCTGATCTTCCTGTAATTGTTATTACCGCCTATGCAGAAGTGGATAAAGCTGTTGAGGCAATGCAGGCCGGTGCATTCAGTTATCTGGCAAAACCTTTTTCCAATGATGAACTTATTGTCAGCTTACGTAAAGCGGCTCAACACTATGCCCTCATTAGGGAGAATACCCGTTTACGCGATGAGATAAGAGGTAAAACAGGATTTAGTGGTATGGTAGGGAAAACTCCTGAAATGTTAAAGGTATATGAACTTATTGAAAAGGTGTCTCCCACCCATGCCTCGGTGCTTATTACCGGTGAAAGTGGCACAGGTAAAGAGTTGGTTGCTAAAGCAATTCATATGCACAGCCCGAGAGAAGCGCAGCCGTTTATTGCTGTAAATTGTGCTGCTCTTTCGGAGGGACTTCTTGAAAGTGAGTTGTTTGGACACGAAAAAGGTGCATTTACCGGGGCGGTGGCTATGCGGAAAGGAAGGTTTGAACTGGCCCACAGCGGCACTATTTTTTTGGATGAAATAGGTGAAATACCTTGGTCTCTCCAGTCTAAATTACTTCGCGTTCTTCAGGAGAGGAAATTTGAAAGAGTGGGAGGTGGGAAAACCCATGAAGTGGATGTGAGAATACTCAGTGCATCCAATCGTGATTTACGTGAAGAGGTCGCTGCCGGCAGGTTCAGAGAGGATCTTTTTTACAGGCTCAATGTTATACCAGTGAATCTTCCTGCATTAAGAGAACGTATGGATGATATGAAGCTTCTGGTTGAATATTTTATTGATAAATTTACAACCATTTTAAAAAAACCACAGTTGCGGCTTTCAGCAGATGCTTTTCGGCTGCTCATGAAACTTCCCTGGGAAGGGAATATCAGGGAGTTGGAAAACACTATAGAGCGGGCTGCTATTCTCTGTAGTGATAGTATGATTGAAGCGGAAGATGTGCAGCCTGATACTAGATATGATAATAAAAAATCATCCTGGGGACAGGAGATGGATCTGAATCAACTGATTCCGGAAAATACCGGGTTGAATGATGTGCTCTATACTATTGAAGAGAAAATGTTGACCAGGGCCCTTGCCGATACGGACAATGTTCAGGCAAGAGCAGCTGAACAGCTTGGTATTACCAAGAGTTTACTTCAGTATAAAATGAAGAAGTATGGAATTAAAAAGAAAAAATGAATACTGGTGTTTTGAGATGCCTAGTCCTTTTCCTGAAAACCCCAGTGAAGTTTATTGCGCAGAATGGTGAAATAATCCCTTGTTGATGAGACGATAAGCTGCAGCGAATGTTCCGCTGATTCAATTTCAAGAAAGTCATCTTTTGTCATTACCCAGACCGGTTGACCATCGATAATCACTTGAGCATTTTCACCCTTATCTCTGGTGTCAAGACGGGTTCGTAAGATCTTGTCGGCGGGAAGTATAATCGGCCTGCTGCTGAGCATGAAAGGACAGATAGGTGTCACCAGAATAGTTGCCAGGCCAGGGTGAACAAGAGGTCCACCTGCGGAGAGGCTATACGCTGTTGATCCTGTTGGAGAAGAGAAGATTAATCCATCGGCTTTATAGGTGGTAATATATTTTTCATCTGCAGTGGTTGACAGGTTGAGAAGCCGATCAACTGCATTTTTATTTATAACAATATCGTTGAGTGCATACCTGTAATTACAGGGTTCAGTGTCTCTTACAACACGTGCTTTCAGCATCAACCTGTTCTCGATTGTTACCTGATTGTTCAAAATATACTCGAGGGTACTGAAGGTTTCATTTTCTGTCAATTCTGTTAAAAAACCTAAATTTCCAAGGTTAATCCCGAGAACAGGTATAGAATATCTGGCGGCCTGTTCGGCGATGTGCAATAATGTGCCATCTCCTCCAAGAACAATAATTATATCAAGATCAGGGGAAATGTCGTTGATAACTACGTTTATTTTCCTGCTTTGCAACCACTCTGTCAGGGTTGCTGCGTAGGCTTTCACAGGGGGGGCATCTTTCTTTGTGATAATCCCCGCGTTGCGAAGTTCTAATTTGACTAATGTCTTGAAAGGGGGTGGGCTATGACTCATTTCAAAAGGCTCTCGTGTTGGTTTCGTCTCGGTTCGAATATTACTCTATTTTGATGTGAAAAATATGATAGAAATAAATTCTGCAATCATATTCGAATTCAGGTAAATATCAAATTGTGCATTATTATACAATGATGAACTCGTAAAAAGGTCATTCAAAGTTTTAGATGGCTAAGTCAAAAAGTTCGATATACGAGGCGTAGTGTTTTTCTCAGGCCCTCAACAATACATGTGGTATATTGAGGTTCTGAGAAAAACCTACAACGAAGGAGATCGGACTTTTTCCGACGCCATCATACAATGAAATTGACCTTTCTGGTTAAAAGGAAGTTGTTTTCCCTTAATAACAATGAAGCCGATTAAAGAAGAGGAGATGATGATAAATAAAGAGTTGATAGAAATTCTGGCCTGCCCGCAATGTAAAGGAGCTGTAAAACTACAGGACGAGCATGGAATAATTTGTGAGAAATGCAAATTATTATATGAAATTAAAGATGACATTCCGATCATGCTTGTAGATGAGGCAAAGCGATTGAAATAATATCACAGTTGAACTTGTCCATTTTGGAAAATCTGTGTTGACTGAAGTGGGAATACAATAAAATGATGCTTTAACTGCAGCGTTGGTTGCGTTTTGCAGTTCAGGTATTATTGTCAGCTTGTAATGCATCAACAGTGATAGTAACACTCCCCGTAAGAAAGAAATAAACCGGAATTAAGCTCAATCCCGGTTTGAGGGGGGTGAATATGACTTTCATATAAAAACAAAACAGGAAACATTTTTCCAGGCACTAAATACCAGGAGATTTTCATGTGGGAATATACAGATAAAGTGCAACAACACTTCCTCAATCCACAGAATGTAGGAGAGGTGGAAAATGCAAGTGGAACAGGAGATGTCGGATCGCTGGCATGTGGCGATGCTTTGAAGTTGACCCTCAAAGTTGACGAAAATGATATTATAACGGAAGCAAAATTCAAGACATTCGGTTGCGCCAGTGCAATAGCCTCCTCTTCTGTTTTGACGGAAATGGTGATTGGCATGTCGATTGACCAGGCTGCGAACATTAGTAACGAGGATATTGCTGATGCCCTTGGCGGGTTGCCGAAAGAAAAAATGCACTGTTCCGTGATGGGGCGTGAGGCACTTGAAGCCGCAATTGCAGACTATCGCGGTTTAATATTACCAATGGCAGCAGGAGAAGTAGTCTGCGAGTGTTTCGGTGTTACCGACCTGGAGGTAATCAGAGCAATTAATGAATCAAGTTTGCGATCTATTGAGGAAATTACCAACTTTACTAAAGCCGGCGGCGGATGTGGAAAATGTGAAGATAAGCTTCGGGATATTCTTCGCGAAACAGTTGGAGGGAAATCCGAAATAGTAAGTCCTGGTACTAAACCAAAGAAAATGACTGCTCTGCAGAAGATTAAGAAAATTGAAGAAGTGCTTGAAAGAGAAGTACGACCTGGTTTGAAAAAGGATGGTGGTGATATTGAACTCATCGATGTAGACGGGGACTTTATTACGGTATCTCTTCGAGGTGCATGTAAAAGCTGTAAAAAATCACAAACTACTATAAAAGAGTATGTTGAGAGAAAATTGAGAGAGCTGGTGCTGGACAGCCTTATAGTGGAGGAAGAGAATTAATGAGCAGTGTAAATGAAAAAGTTGTCTACATGGATAATAATGCTACAACAATGATCGCCCCGGAAGTTGTGGATGCCATGATGCCATATCTCACTAATCTCTATGGTAACCCCTCAAGTATGCACACTTTTGGAGGGCAGGTAGGACAGGTTGTTTCTGAGGCACGGAAAAAAGTGGCAGATATACTTGGTGCAGATCCGGAAGAGATAACTTTTACCAGCTGTGGAACAGAAAGCGACTCAACTGCAATTTTATCCGCTTTGAGGACATTTCCTGAAAAAAGACATGTTGTAACAACACGGGTTGAGCATCCTGCGGTAAAGAGTCTGTGTGATAACCTTGAAACCTTGACGGGACACAAATATAGGGTAACCCGATTGAAGGTTGATGGCGAAGGCATGATCGATATGGCTGAGTATGAGGCTGCATTGATGGATGATACCGCTATTGTCAGTGTTATGTGGGCCAATAATGAGACAGGTAATATATATCCTGTTGAAAAAATGGCAGCTATGGCCAAAGAGAGAGGGATTTTTTTTCATACGGATGCTGTCCAGGCAGTCGGCAAAATTCCAATCAATCTGAAAACACTTGATATCGATTTTCTCTCACTGTCCGGACATAAGATTCATGCTCCGAAAGGAGTCGGGGTATTGTATATTAAAAGAGGGACTCTTTTTGTGCCGTTTCTTACAGGAGGCCATCAGGAACATGGCCGTCGAGGCGGTACTGAAAATGTAGCCTCTATCGTCGGGCTTGGCAGGGCTTGTGAACTCGCTTCAGAAAAGATGGAGGAAGAAAATACCAGGGTGAAACAGTTGCGTGATAAGCTGGAAGAAGGGTTACTCTCGGGTATTTCAAAGTCTCGCCTGAATGGACATAAAACAACTCGACTTCCAAATACTTCAAATATCAGTTTCGAATTTGTCGAAGGGGAGGCTATCCTCCTGCATATGAATCGACATAAGATATGTGCTTCATCCGGTTCCGCCTGTACTTCCGGTTCTCTGGAGCCATCCCATGTACTCAGGGCAATGGGAGTTCCCTTTACCGCTGCACATGGCTCAATACGTTTTTCTCTCAGTGTTTACAACAGCGAAGAAGAAGTTGATTATATTATTGAGAAGATGCCTGCAATTATAGAATTGTTGAGAAAAATGTCACCCTTTTGGCAAGGTAACTGAAATGAAAACAATCCCCCTGGAAAAAGAGCTAAAAAAACGGTATCCGATGATATAATTGTCACTTTATAGCTCAGTCTTTTCAAGACATTTTTAAAAGAAATCTTTCTGCTTTGTTGTACATCTTGAGGCAGGAAGATTTTTTTTTGTAATGTTCTAAATTGACTTTTAAGAAAAATATTTATTATTTTTCCTGTTAAATCCTTAAATTTAAATACAAAAAATGCTATTGTAACTATAATGATATTTTAACACTCTTTCCCGGTTGGGTAAGAATGTTATTAGAATGTTCCATTTTCGGACTGAAACCAGGTTAATTTAACCTTCTGATGCAGCATGATGAGTTAAAAAAGGTGATCATACAAAAATGTGAATACCTCTTCCCAGGATAAGTTGATATGGCTTTGCAGAACAAAAAAATTGTACGGAAATCATCACGAAAAAGAACTGTTAAAGATCAATCGGGTGCGGGAAAGATTAAAATTGGTGAGCTCCTCAGTAAAGCCGGTTATATAACGCCGGCTCAGCTTGATACTGCTAAAAAAGCCTTGCAGAAAAATGGTGGCAGGCTCGGGGCTATACTGAGACAGTTTGAGTATATAGACCACGATACTGTTTTTACCTTTTTAAGCAGACAGCACAATTATCCAGCGGTAGTTATCAAATCCGAACCACCGTCCAAGGATGCAATAAAACTTCTATCCTATGAGCAGGCAAAAGATTACATGGCATTTCCCCTGCGAATGGCAGGCAATACGCTGCAGGTAACAATGGCAGAGCCATCTGATGTTACTGCTGTAGAAGAGCTGCAAAACCTGCTTGACATGGAACTGTCGGTATGCGTTTCTTCTGAGACGGATATTGTTGAGGCATATCAGAAGTATTACGGTATTGATGACGAGGAAGCCAGGTCATACTTCGGGGGACAGGACGAACCCGAAGAAGAGATGAGTATGACTGAGGTTGATGACTTTGGCTCTATTGTTGCCGAGGCGGCGGATGATTTCGAGATAGCAGGTGAAGATGACGACAGTCTGGGAGATCAGTTTGCAGCCTCTGATGCTCCGATTATCAAACTTGTTAACGGTATTCTGCTAAAGGCAGTTCAGGACGGGGTATCTGATATTCATGTTGAGCCGTATGAAAAAAATATGCAGGTCAGGTATCGAAAAGACGGTGCCCTGTATAAGTCGATGAATTTGCCCTTGACAATTAAAAATGCCCTGGTTGCCAGGATTAAAATCCTTTCCGGTCTGGATATAACCGAGAGACGTATTCCCCAGGACGGTCGAATTAAAATGAGGATGGGACGTAACAGATCAGTAGACTTTCGAGTCTCTTCCCTGCCCACTCTTTTTGGTGAATCAGTTGTACTTCGTATACTTGACAAAGGGTCTCTCAATGTCGATTTAACAAAACTTGGTTTTGAGGTAAAGACATTTGAGATGTTGAAGCGGTGCCTGACCAGACCCCAGGGATTGTTGCTAGTTACAGGACCGACCGGCTCCGGTAAGACGGTTACCCTCTATTCTGCGCTCAATTCCATGAATAGCGAGGATATAAAAATTCTAACCGCTGAAGATCCGGTGGAATTCAATTTCAAAGGTATTAACCAGGTCAATGTTAATACTGAGGTGGGAATGACGTTTGCAGCAGGGTTGAAGGCCTTTCTGCGCCAGGATCCTGACATTATAATGGTGGGAGAGATACGTGACATGGATACCGCTGAAATTGCAATTAAAGCAGCAATGACAGGACATCTGGTTTTTTCAACTCTTCATACCAACGACAGTGCTGCAACCATCGGAAGGCTTGTTGATATCGGTATTCCTGCCTATATGCTTGCCTCTTCCGTGACCATGGTTTTATCCCAGAGGCTGGGAAGAAGACTTTGTCAAAGTTGTAAAAAGGTAGAGAAACATGATTCAAAAGTGCTCCTTTCAATGGGCTTTAGTGAGGATGAAATTGAAAATTTAGTTACCTTTGGTCCCAATGGCTGCCCCGAATGCAATGGGTTAGGGTATAGGGGCAGGGTTGGCTTTTTTGAGCTTATGGAGGTGACTGATGAAGTTGCCAAGGCTATCAGTGCTGAGGTTCCAGAGGATCAGTTGAGAAAAATTGCGATCCAGGAAGGCATGACACCTCTTCGTGAC
>JAUVON010000019.1 GCA_030599175.1 Desulfobulbaceae bacterium
ATTGCAAAGGCAATTATCTTATCATACTCTGCACAATATTCCGGTTTATCCAGATCAACGAAGATGCCCCTTGGAGTCAGGCTCGGATTTTTTTCCAGAGCCTTGGAACCGATCTTTGCCGTATTGGTTTTATGAAACTCAAGCATGGATGCAGCATCCCCTTCCTTATTCTTCCTACCGTAATGGGTCGGACACTGGGAAAGAATTTCAACCACAGAAAAACCTTTATGCTGTATAGCCTTTTTAAGGATATCGGTAGATTCTTTTGCATGATAAGCTGTTGATCGGGCAACAAAAGATGCCCCCGCAGCCGTTGCAAGTTCAACCACATCAAAATTATTGTCTATGGTGGTATATGGAGCGGTAGTTGCTTTTATACCAACACCGGACAAGGGTGAAAACTGACCGCCGGTCATACCGTAAATACGATTGTTCATGACAATGGCAGTAATATCAATATTTCTCCTGGCCGCATGGATAAAGTGATTTCCACCGATAGCAAGGGCATCACCATCTCCCATGGGTACAATGACATTGAGGTGGGGCCGGCTCAACTTCACCCCCGTCGCGCATGGCAGGGCACGGCCATGCATGGTATGCAGAGAATGAAAATCAACGTAGCCGGAAATCCTGGCGGAACAGCCAATACCGGAGGTCATGACTATATCTTTTTTATCCAGTCCCAACTCTTCGATTGCACGTAACAGGGAGTTAAGAATGGTACCATGCCCACAGCCTGGGCACCACATATGAGGGAAAAACCTCTGTCGCAAATAGTCTTTAACAGCCATATTATACTCCCCTCCCCTGGATAACCCTAAAGTATGTCTTTATATCTGAAGGTGTGATCAATTTACCGTCAATACGATTGCCGAGAAAAACCCGGCCCGGCTTCCTTACTGCAGCCTTCACCTGGGCAAGTACCTGTCCCATATTCATCTCCACAACCAGAACAGCTTTGGCACCTTCACATTTCTCCCTCACCATCTCCACAGGGAAGGGCCAGAGAGACTGCAGTTCAAGAACACCCATCTTCTCACCTCTTTCCCTTCTGGCTTTTGCCAGGTGGATGGCTGACCTTGCAGAGGAACCATAAGAGATCATGATATACTCCGCCCCTTCGAGATAATGTTCCTTGTATCTGGTTATCGCGTGGACATTGTTCTCTATCTTATCAACAAGATGCCTGAGCAGGCCACTGATCACTTTAGGATTGGCGGATGGAAAGCCCCACATATCATGGAAAAGCCCCGTCACATTAAACCTGTGTTCACCACCAAAATCAGACATGGGCAGACGACCATCTTCCCGTGGAAGATAAGGATGATAATCCACATCCCTGCCGAGAGCTGTCCGTAACCTATTAACGACCTCAAGCTCCCCTTCCTCCGGGATAATAAGTTTTTCACGCATATGTCCCACGGCTTCATCAAGAAGAAGAATCACCGGTGTCCTGTAAGTCTCAGCCAGATTAAAGGCATCAACCGTCATCTGAAACACATCCTGATGGTTAGAGGCTGTCAGGGCGATGATGGAGTGATCGCCATGGGTTCCCCAGCGGGCTTGATTAATATCGCCCTGGCTGACATGGGTCGGATTACCGGTAGATGGCCCTCCCCTCTGCACATTGGCAATAACGCAGGGAACTTCAGTCATACAGGCATAACCGATAGCCTCCTGTTTCAGAGAGAACCCGGGACCACTGGTGGCGGTCATCGCCTTTCTGCCGGTTAGGGATGCACCGACCACGGCACACATGGAGGCAATTTCATCTTCCATCTGGATAAATTTGCCACCACTTTCCGGCAGCCTGGTGGCAAGATGTTCCATTATTTCAGTGGATGGGGTTATCGGGTAGCCGGCAAAAAAATCAACACCTGCATACATCGCCCCCTCAACACATGCCTCGTTGCCCTGGACAAATCTTATTTTATTCTTCATTATCCTCACCCTGTTCTGTTAGTACCTCGATTGCGAGATCCGGGCACCGTAATTCACACATCTTACAACAGATACAGTCCTCCGGCCTGACCACCACTGATTTCTCTTTGGTGTCAAGCTCCAAAACCTTTGTGGGGCAAAAGTGAACGCATATTCCACATCCTTTGCACCATTCCCGGTTTATCACAA
The DNA here is from genome assembly GCA_030599175.1 of Desulfobulbaceae bacterium. Classification (GTDB taxonomy): domain Bacteria; phylum Desulfobacterota; class Desulfobulbia; order Desulfobulbales; family Desulfocapsaceae; genus Desulfomarina. The sequence continues at coordinate 2,131 of JAUVON010000019.1, forward strand.
TTTCTTTGAGTTTCTGCCTGGCCATACAATCCTCTTAAATATTGATTATCCGACGTTTCGTCCCCAAATCATCACTACTTTCACTTCCCTCGCAAAACACGTTTGCAGAAAAGTGAATTCTTTTTCTAGTCTCTATACCAAACTCACTTTCTGTCAAGCACCAAATGCAGATGGCGTCGTAAAAAGTCTTCATCTTGTTCATTGTTACAATTTTTCGCACTACTCTTCGTCCATGAACGGGTAGGAGAAGCTTGAAGGTGGCACAAATGTTTCCTTGATTGTCCGGGTCGATACCCATCGCATCAAATTGGCCATTGATCCCGCTTTATCATTTGTCCCTGATGCTCTGCCTCCGCCAAAAGGCTGCTGCCCCACAACAGCTCCTGTGGGTTTGTCGTTAATATAAAAATTTCCAGCTGAATTTTCCAGTTTTGCCAGAGCAACGCTCACCGCGCTTCGATCACGGCTAAAGATACATCCGGTAAGCGCATAGGCTGATGAACTATTGCATAGATCCAGGGTCTCCTCATATTTGTCATCATCATAAACATAGACGGTTAATACCGGGCCGAATATCTCCTCCGTCATTGTCCGAAAGTATGGATCATTTGCCAGAATTACCGTTGGTTCGATGAAGTATCCTTCACTATCGTCACAATTGCCGCCGATTATGATATCTCCGCCTTTGTTCTTTTTAGTGTAATCAATATATTCAGCTATAGAATCAAAAGCCCCTTTATCTATTACAGCACCGATAAAATTTCGGAAATCAGTTGGCGGTCCCATTTTTATTTTCCCTATCTGCTCCCTGAGTCCTGTCTCAACATCCTGCCAGATACCGGCAGGAATATAGGCGCGGCTGGCCGCAGAGCATTTCTGCCCCTGATACTCAAAGGCGCCTCTGACCAATCCTGCAACCAGTTCCTGAACGTTGGTGCTGGAATGGGCAAAAACAAAATCCTTGCCACCGGTCTCACCCACAATACGTGGATATGATTTATAGCTGGCGATGTTCGTGCCAATGGTCTGCCACATCTGTCGAAACACTCTGGTGGAGCCGGTAAAGTGCACCCCGGCCAGATTCTTATCATTTAGACATATGTTGCCGACACTGGAGCCGGAACCGGGGATAAAATTAATGACGCCGGGCGGCAAGCCAGCTTCATCCAGGATCTGCATGATGAGATACGGAGTATAGACAAGAGAGGATGCCGGTTTCCAGACAATCGTGTTGCCCATGATGGCAGGTGCAGTAGATAAATTCCCGGCAATTGCAGTGAAGTTAAACGGAGTTACCGCAAAAACGAACCCCTCCAGTGGTCGGTACTGTATATGATTCCAGACTCCGGTGGAAGATTCAGGCTGTTGCCGGTAAATCTCCTCGGCAAAGCGTACGTTAAACCTGAGAAAATCGATCAGTTCACAGGCAGCATCGATCTCTGCCTGAAAAACCGTCTTACCACCGGCAAGCATGGCACCGGCGTTGATAAGTGATCTATATTTTACCGCAAGCAGTTCCGCTGCTCTTAGAAAAATAGCACACCTTTCCTCCCAGCGAAAATTCTCCCACATGGCTTTAGCGGCAATGGCGGTATCAATTGCAAGCTGAACCTCCTCAGGACCAGCCTTGTGGTAGTGTGCCAATATATGTTTATGGTCATGGGGCATTGTGACCTTTGCCAGAGCACCTGTTTTAATTTCTTTGCCACCTATGATCAGCGGAATTTCTATTTCTGCAGAACCCATCTCCTGCAAGGCCTCTTTTAATCTGCTTTTTTCAGGGCTTTCTGGCCCATAGGAGAGAATCGGCTCGTTCACCGGCTTTGGTGTCTCTATTACACAATTATTCATGAGATTCTTCATCGTGTCACCCCTTTTTAAACAGAGCTTTTATAACCACCCCTGCCATTTTAGGATTTTCCTTCAATCGTCTTGTGGAATACCCGAACCACTGTTTGCCAAATGGAACATAAACACGCATGCGATGCCCCCGGTCAAGGATAGATTGTCGTAAAGCGGGAGTGACACCATAGAGCATCTGGAACTCATACTTCTCTTTTGGTATCTCATATTTTTCGAGTAGTTTATAGGCACCTTCAACTAGAGGAATGTCATGGGTTGCGATAGCAGGATACATCCCTTCTTTAAACATCAATTCAATATCAGCAAGAAAATGTGTGTTTACATCCTCATATTTTTGAAAGGCGATTTCTTCCGGTTCAATATAAATCCCCTTACAGACACGTAAGTTTACAGGGGCATCCTCACTGTTGATATCTTTTAAATCCTTGATATCCTGATGTGTACGCTTCAAATATGACTGGACCACCAAGCCGACGTTAACAGGAAACTCTTTCTTTAGTTTTCTGTACATATCTAACTCCATATCCGTACAGGGAGAGTCTTCCATGTCGATTCTGACAAAATTATTAAAAGATGCCGCCTTAACCACAACCTCACGAATATGCTTGTAGGCTATCCTCTCATCAAGAAGCAGCCCAAAAGAGGTGGGTTTAAGGGAGTAGTTACCATCTACTCCTGCTTTTTCCGCTGCATCAATCACTTCAAGGTACTCCAGCTTATTAGCTTCTGCCTCTTCAAGTGTTGTAATGAACTCCCCGAGTATGTCGATTGTAGTCAAAAGGCCTTGTTCATTTAATTTTTTAGCATTTATAATTGCCTCTTCAACGGTCTCACCCGCTATATATTGCTTTGAAAATATCCATACTAACTTCTTGGGCATATGGGGAAGAATCCCGGCAAAAAACTTATTTATCATTACAGCACCTGTCGTTGTTTGAAATTTCTCAGAACTCTTTTCAGAATACCATACTATCTTGTAAACAAATAGCAGGATACACCATCCATGGACACATAATAAAATATCAACCTCCGCGCCCAACTATTGCATACAATATCTGCACACCATAAGCCAGTACTATACAACAACGATCTGTGTTAAAATTTGTCATCTATGTTAATAAAGATATGGACACTTCTCATACCAGCAAGAACCATGTGAGCCCTAATGTATACATTCGTTCAGTGCAATTCAGATGATTTTTAATAAAAACTTTGCTATGTTCGTCAGGAGTGATAAGTGGGATCAGGCTGACAATACCTTTTTGCCCATTAACCTTATGAGCACTCTATTTAAAGAACAGGGAAAGGATGACAATGGAGCCATCAAAAATTAACTCGGAAGATTCTGTCTACCAGAAACTCAAAAGCGCCATAAGAAAAAGATATATTAAACAGGGAAGTCAGCTTGTTGAAATCACCCTGGCCCAACAGTTGGGTGTTAGCAGAACTCCGGTAAGAAGTGCTATAAAACGTCTTGAGTCTGAGGGACTGGTCAACAGCATACCCAACAAAGGTGCATTCGTTATCACCCCCACTCTGAGAGAGATAGAGGAGACCTTTCTGGTCCGGGCTCAGCTTGAGAAGATGGCCGCGCGACTCACTGCAAAAAAAATTACCAAAAGTCAACTAAATATGCTGCAGGAACTGATTGATACTGAAGCCCGGGTATTTGACAAGAGCAATCTCGACAACTATTTCGCAATCAACGACACTCTGCATTTGAAGATCGCTGAATTCTCCGGAAACAAGGTGTTATGCAGTTATGTACAGGATCTGCTGGACAGGACGCGAATCTACCTGATTCTCTACGATCCATTTTTAAAACTTGAGTACAGCCCGACAGCGGAGCATCAGAAAATTGTTGACGCCCTTAAAAGCCGTACCCCGAAAGGAGCTGGCAAAGCAGTGGAAAAACATATCAAAAGCTCTATCGGAGGCCTTGGAGCTACAGAAATATTGCCGGAAGATTATCTCTCCATCTGACGAAGAGGCTCAAACCAGTTCAGCCATAATTCTATTTGCCAAAGGGAACCCCTTCTCTGTTATGTGCAACCGATCCCCTTTAAGCCGTAACAGGAAAAGACCAATCAAACGGCTCAGAGTGTCCCCGTAGTGCTCTTTCAAGTCAATAGCATAGCGATCATACAACTCCCTGAGTGAAACGCCCTGTGTCATCCTCAAGCCCATAACGACAGTTTCCCGAAAGGCTGCCTCTTGAGACAACTCCTCACTTTCAATAATCACACTTCCACCCTTGCTGATAAGGTCGATATATTGTGCAGAATCTGCAACACGTTTTGCTCGTAACCCCTTCAGATAACTGACACTGCCCGCTCCGGCTGCAAGGTATTCCTCATTCCGCCAGTAATTCACATTATGACGGCACTCAAAGCCTTCTTCAGCATAATTTGAAATTTCATACCGCTTCATCCCTGCTTCCTGGCAGAACTGTTTCGTCACTGAATCCATTTCAAGAATCCCATCCTCATCTGGTAAAGACAGTTTACCCGTGTCAATATAGTCCTCAAGGGGAGTTGCAGGTTCTACAGTCAATTGATACAGGGAGAGATGTTTGGGCGTAAGAGAAATCGCTGTGTCAAGGGATCGCTGCCAGGAATCACAGTCCTGCCCAGGTAAACCATACATAAGATCCAGGTTGATATTCTTAAAACCCGCCTGGTGAGCAGCCCTCACTGCCTGTTCTGCCTCCCTGCGGGTATGACACCTCCCCAGAGTGCGAAGTTCGCTGTCATTAAAGGACTGCACCCCAAAAGAGAGCCTGTTCACTCCGCCCTCTCTCAACGCTATTAAATCACCTTCACTGACAGTACCGGGATTAGCTTCCAGGGAAATCTCAATATCCCCTGTAAAACCAAATAAACCCTCTGCCTGTTTAATAAGATGTGCCAGCTGGATCGGGGTAAGTACTGTCGGTGTTCCCCCGCCGATAAAGAGTGTTGCCAGGGCGCCCCGGTTTCTCCCCATAGCCATTCCTGCAATTTCTCTCTCCAGGGCGGCAAGATACGGTCCATACAATGCTTTTTTTGCCGCACTGGAATTAAAATCACAATAACAGCACTTTGTTTTGCAAAAAGGAATATGGAGATAAAGGGAAGCCATCAGCTGCTGATGTTCTGCATAACCGACAGACAATCCTTACTGATAGACTGCATCAGCCCATTGTCTGCAAAACTATAGGAACCATCACCAATAATGAGGTGATCCAGAAGTTGCATCTGCATATAGTTGCAAACCAGCCAGAGCGTTTTAGTCAGTTTGATATCCTGCGGTGACGGTTGCAGGGAACCGGAGGGATGATTGTGTGCTATGATCAGGGCAGCTGCATGAAACAGCAACGCTTTTGATACAATTTCCCGGGGATAAACAGTATTAACATTCAAGGTTCCTTCTGCCACGACCTCCGAATCGATGATGGCATGGGATGAATCCAGATAAATTACTGTGAAAACTTCTTTTTTTAGCCCTCTCATGGAATGAACAAGGTATTCTGCAACTTCTGCAGAGGAGTGAAGGTAGCGTTTGCCGTGTAAGCGCTCCTTGAGGTAATGGCTTGCAACACCATGCACAAAATGAAGGGCAAAGCTATTTTTGGGTCCTACACCTTTTACATCCTGCAGAGCAACAGGTGATGCCTCAAGGACTTTGGAAAAAGAACCGAATTTTTTAAGGAGTTGTCTGGCAGGTTCCTTACAATTCGTACGTGGAGTACCAAAAGAAAGCAGAAGTTCAAGAATCTCCGTATCACTGAATCCGCTTAGTCCTTTCTCAAGGAAGCGATCCCGCAAACGACCTCTATGACCAGCGCCCTTTTCCTGCCACTGTTTTTTATCCACCTTTACAACATCATCCTTTCAGTTCTTTAGCAAAAAGTTCATTTGCAAGTTTAGGGTTTGCCTTGCCCTTTGTTTTCTGCATCAACTGCCCGACAAAGAAGCCCATCAGCTTCTCCTTCCCTCCCTTGAACTCTTCAGCCTGGCCAGGGTTAGCGGCGACAATTTCTTTTATCAGAGCAAGCAACTCACCTTCATCTGAGACCTGAAGAAGATTCTTATCTTTGACTATCTCTTGCGGGTCTTTACCACCTTCCATCATATCGATAAAAACCGTTTTGGCAATCTTGCCGCTGATAGTCCCCTTATCAACCATCAGCAGGAGTTCACCCAGATGATCCGGAGTCACCTTGCTATTCCCTATCTCATCCCCTTTGAGCTCTCGAAGCAACTCTGTCATCATCCAGTTAGAGACCTTTTTGGCTGGTGCTCCCCTGCTTGCTGCTGTCTCAAAAAAATCGGCTAATTCGCGATCTCCTGTTAAAATTGCCGAGTCATATTCAGGCAACCCATACTGTTCGACAAACCGTGTCTTACGCTGATCAGGAAGTTCAGGCAGAGTCGCCCGAATCTCTTCTATCCACTCTTGACTGATCTCAACTGGTACAAGATCAGGACAAGGGAAATACCTGTAATCATGGGCATCTTCTTTTCCCCGCATGGACTCTGTGCAGTTTTTGTCCGGATTCCACAGCAGTGTTTCCTGCACAACATTTCCTCCATCAAGCAGGATATCCCGTTGCCTGCGAACCTCATACTCCAGTGCATTTTGAACATTCCGAAAGGAATTCATATTTTTTAGCTCAGTACGGATGCCCAGTTCTTCCTGCCCGACAGGACGCAATGAAATATTGGCATCACAGCGGAAACTACCCTCCTGCATATTGCCATCACAGATATCAAGATAGCGAAGAATTGAATGGATCTTCTTCAGGTAACTGTAGGCCTCCTCGGGAGATCTCATATCAGGTTCCGACACAATCTCGAGGAGGGGCGTTCCTGTGCGATTGAGATCCACATAGGAGACAGGCTCCACCTCATCGTGGATGAGCTTTCCTGCGTCCTCCTCCATATGCATCCTGGTAATACCTATGAGTTTTTTTTCTCCATCCACCTCCACCTCCACTCTTCCCGGGCCGATGATCGGCAGATCAAACTGAGATGTCTGATATCCCTTTGGTAAATCAGGATAAAAATAGTTTTTCCGGGCAAATGTGTTAAATCGATTCACAACCGAACCGGTAGCAAGTCCCATTTTAATTGCAAACTCAACGACCTTTTTATTCAATACGGGGAGTACACCGGGCATACCAAGGCAAATAGGGCATGTCTGGGAGTTGGGTGGCGCACCAAACGCCGTCGAGCAGCCACAGAATATCTTCGATTCCGTTTTCAACTGAGCATGTATTTCAAGCCCTATTACTGTTTCAAACTTCATAGTTCTACTCTGTTGTTTTCTGACCCGAATAAATCGGATTTTTAGAATGCCTGGATAAGTGCCATGAAAGTATATTCAACGATATAATTTTAAACAACCTTCCTAGATTTCTTGTTTTTTATGACAGGGTTTTAGGAGTAAGGTACTGATACATATTTACGTTGTTACCTTCCTACAGCTGCTTTATTGATCCAGACCCGGATTTTTGGTAGCTCGTCATGCCATTCATCACCCACCCGGACCTTCAGAAACATCAGGAAAAGTTTGTTCACCATCCGAATTAATTCCTCAAAGAGAAAGATACGCTCGAGAATCATACCTTCAACCTCTTCCGGGTTTTCACTCTTGTCGCTTTCCGTCGTCTCTGTTTTCGGTAACCGTACACTCCTGAACTCCATCAATGCTGCTGCCAGAGTAAAACTGAATTCATAATTATTATAGTCCAGCCGAATTCTAGCCTGTTCAAGCTTCTTCCCCATCTGCAAGCCCGTCCTTGCCTCTTGTAATTCAGCCTGCAGACCAGAACATATAATCTTCTCACTCGACTCACCCTCACCGAACTCCAGAAGCATATGTTTTTCAAAAACCAAAGTAACATCCCCTACTTCCGGCACATCGACAGTTCCTCCACGTTCCTCACTCTTCCACCAGAGCCAGGTAAGGAATTCCTGTCCTAAAAACCGTTTTTCTGCTATGAGATCAACTAAATCCATATTAATTTTGATACCTTGGTAATATTATTAGGCCCTACAAAAATTAACCTTTCAACACTCCCTGGAGGAGCAAAAAAAGGGGTTGTACAAAACACTACATCAGCACCCGGTCTCATATTAAACCAGGACTTCTGGAGTCATTTTGGACAGTAACGATTGACTCTCTTCATCAAGCAGGTGTTCAGCTACAGTGTAGGGAATTTGTTGACGAATGAAAAGGCCAAAACTTTCTTTAAAAAAATCCTCTAAAACCGCATGAGCTTTCTGGTTTGTTGAGAAAAACAAGAGTGTCGACTCAGTAAGATTCCAAGCCAATTCATATGTCGAGGGAACCGGAATAGCCTTTCTCATAAGCTCTACCTTGATTCGCTCCTTTATTTCAACTTTCATGGTTCTACTTAGTTTCGGGATCTGACGTTCTTTCTTTATACGCTCTTCTTCTTTCTGCACAATTTTATTCAAAATTGCCGGAGAAACCTTCCTCTCATCTACCCTCAAGGTCAGGGTGATATAATCCCCGGCAATATGTGATGCAAAATCAAACTCAGAATCAAACATATTGAGAATAGACACCCAGCCAATTGAGTACTCATCATAGGTATCGTCGATATCCTTAAATGAAAATAGAGCAATCCTCTCAGCGATATAGTCCAGCGGGTTTTCAGGTAACTCACCGTCCACAGTAAACCGTACAAAACTCGCAGAACCTTTTAATAATCCCATACAAATCCTTTTTTATTTTGCTGCAGCTTACAGATCTGAGCGTGCACTTATCTTGATTTTTTCTCGATCCATGCTATTAAATTTATCACAGTTTTAAGTGCCTTGCGTGTTTTTCAAATCAAGCTTGTAGGAATTACGAGCAAAGCACTGAACTCCCCTGGTTGGGTTAGTACTAGGAGCCTGTCCGAGAATGCATTTCTCCCCAACTCTTCGTTTTTTTCATAAAAATAATGCTCGCAATATCACTTATATGGCTGTGCTTATTTTTCTGAAAAACCTCGATTTGAGAAAAAATGCCTATTCTCGGACAAGCTCCTAGAAACAATTCTTTCGAATTGTTAGCCTGATTCCTCGTATTTATATATCATTCCTTCGACCCCTCCACAACTTTTTTCTCTTATTTCAGTGTAATACGATGTCAGCCGTTGTTACTCTACACCCAGGGCAACCTCCTAGATAAATTTTCCTAAGGAATGCAGGAAACCATGGTTTACATTACCTTTCAACATTAAAGCTGATAAGTTTATCAACAAATCAATCCGATTGTATCTATATTTATAACCATTACCCTTGACATGGATTCAACAAATGGTAAAAATGATGCACAAGGTAAATTTGGTGTTGACACAATCTCGCTGAACTTGTATATAGCCATCACTTTGGGGGTCGTTAACTCAGCTGGTAGAGTATCTGACTTTTAATCAGAGAGTCGCGCGTTCGAGCCGCGCACGACCCACCATCGACCTGTCCCCATCGTCTAGTCAGGTCCAGGACATCGGCCTTTCACGCCGACAACACCGGTTCGAATCCGGTTGGGGACGCCAGGTAATAAAAGCACTTAACGGGTACTATCCTGTTAAGTGCTTTTTTTATTTCTTTACCTATACACAATTACTGTGTTATTTCAAGTTGTTACCTAAACACAGCTCACCAGAACACGCGCCCTGCCGGACAATCCTTCCTTCAGGACTGTTTATTTTGTCCTTGTAAAATACATTCCATTTTTTTTGCTCTTTATCCTTTGATGGATAATCGAGAATATAATGTAAGCCCCTCGATTCTTCTCTTTTCAGGCTGGCTTCAATTATTAAAGAAGCAACCAACGTTATATTACTTAACTCCAACATGTTTGGAGTTATTCTGTAGGTTTCTAATATTTCCTCTATTTCGCCCTTCAATACCTCAATTTTCTGTTTGGCGATTTCAAGTCTCGACTTTTTGCGCACAATACCAACGTAATCCCACATTATCCTTCTGATAACATCCCAGTTGTGGTTTACGACGATCTCTTCATCCAATGTCTCCCCTCTACCCTTCTCCAGCTTTTCATTTCCATTGCACTTTATTAGCTTTATTTCTTCCCAGTTTTCTTTACAGTAGCAGTACGCGTTCTCAGCAAACACCAATGCTTCGAGCAGGGAGTTACTCGCCAATCTATTGCCACCGTGCAGACCGGTACATGCAGTCTCACCTAAGGTGAACAAATTTTCTACACTAGTCTTACCGAACTGGTCTGTTAAGACTCCACCACAGAGATAATGAGCTGCCGGAACTACCGGTATGGGTTCCCTGGTTATATCTATACCTAGCGATTTACACCTATGATAAATAGCAGGAAATCGATTTTTCAAAAAGTTCGAATCGGCATGGGAAATATCGAGATAGACACAGTCAGCACCAGTTTTTTTCAACTCCTGGTCAATTGCTCTTGCAACTTTATCCCTCGTGGCGAGTTCAAGCTGTTCAGGCTCGTACGCCCGCATAAACCTTTCACCTTTTACATTTATTAAAATTGCACCCTCCCCTCTCACCGCCTCAGAAATGAGAAAATTTTTCGCATTGAGATGATAAAGACAGGTTGGGTGAAACTGGACGAACTCCATATTTGCAATCCCGGCTCCGGCACGAAATGCCAGAGCAACGCCATCGCCAGTCGCAATATCCGGATTGCTTGTATAAAGATAAACCTTGCCAGCCCCACCAGTGCAAAGAACTGATATTTTTGCTGAAAAAATAATCACTTCGCCAGACATCTTTAGCACAATCGCCCCATTGCACTTAGATTTAGTCCTGCTCCCTTCAACCTCACATTCCTCCTCTGTGATCAGTTCAGCGCAGGCATGGTTCTCAAACACAGTTATATTTTTTTCATTTCTCACCTTATCGATCAATGCATTCTCAATCTCTTTTCCCGTCAGGTCGTATGCATGAGCGACTCTTCTATCAGAATGCCCCCCTTCTTTACCTAAGTTCAATGATCCATCTTCATTCTTAATAAAGTTAACACCAATATCCATTAATTCAGTAACTCTTGATGGGCCGTCATTCACAACCATCCTGACAACACCTTCATCGCACAAACCATCCCCGGATAGCAGTGTGTCTCTCACATGATTTTCAAAATCATCCGATTCCCCTAGAACCGCTGCAACGCCCCCCTGAGCTAAATTTGTTGCAGTATCAACCTGCTCCTTTTTTGTGATAATATTTACTGTCCCCAATTTAGCTGCCTTCAACGCAAAAGAGAGTCCGGCAATGCCAGTTCCGACCACCAGAAAATCTGATTCCATAATAACCCCAGAAGAAATGTTTCACGTGAAACACGCGTATAAGTCTATTCTAACCCGACTAGTCGGAAATCTTACAGTCACACTGGTTAAGTACTTTGAAAGTAAATGAAACAGAATAATTTCAAAATACACTTCTTGACTTCTTGTTTAAAATTACAGAAGTCCAGGAATACGGTACAAACCCGAATAGATCGGAATTGTAGAATGGTTGGATAAGTGCTATGAAAGGATATTCAACCATAAATTTTTCAACGACCTTCCTCGATTTCTTCTTTTTTTGTTACAGCTTTTATGGGAGTAAAGCACTAAAGTGCTGGCCCCCACAAACCTAAAGGTACATTATTTAACCACAGAGAGCACAGAGAAAAGAATTTCTTTTTACCCTCTCCTGGTCCTCTGTGGTTTAAGGTTACCAGGATTTTTAGATCAGAACCACAGGAGTAGGTCCTAATCCGAATAAATCGGAATTGTGGATTCCTAGGACAAGTACCATGTAAGTAAATTCAACCATAAAAGTTGAAACGGAACTCCTCAATTTCTTGATATTAATTTCAGTTTTTAAGGAGTTAGGCACTAACACCCTTGGCCATAATTTCACAATAATCCAACCGCTTCGCTGTTATAAAAGTTACGCAACAGAGAGCCGAGAACTTTGTTAGCAAGCTTCAACGCAGGAAGTGAATCGAAATATCACATACCAGCTTACCTGTCATAGTAACACCAACTTAGCCCTATCCTTACAAATTACACACGATTTCATATCAACATCAATCCCAATTCCATCTTTGATTAAACCAGAAGAAATTGTTTCACGTGAAACGATAGAAACTTCCTGTTTCTGTTTATGTTTTATTCAAGACTATAATTGAAGACTAAGATCATATTCTGAAGAAATAGACAGGTTAATCAGACCAAACTAAATTTTTTTGGCTGTTTTTAAATATAAACTGTTGCCCATACGCTTTTTTAGAGATTTTTTGATAAATTATATGTACTTTGTTGTCGTTATTCTAAAATTGGCAACTTAATAGCATTTTTTGCTGTTCACGCGGTCTCTATAAAACAAGCATGGTGTGGATTTTAAGTTTCTTGTTTTTTATGACAGAGGTTCAGGAGTAAGGTACTAAAACGGCTTCACTTGGCAACAACTGCTAATGGTTAGATCAGACTTTTTACTACGGTATCAGATTTCATAACAAAGGAATGTAGATAATGGCAAGACTCGGGAAAATTATTGCTGTCGCCAACCAAAAAGGAGGTGTCGGCAAGACAACTACAGCAATAAATCTTGCTGCCGCCTTAGCTAGAAAGCGAAAAAAAATTCTTCTTGTTGATTCGGACCCACAGGGTAATGCAACGAGCGGGGTAGGGGTGAATACAATTAAACACCGAAATAACCACCTCTACCATATGTACACAGACATGGTATCTGCACCTGAAGCTATTAAGACCGACGTGAAGAACCTCTCACTGATACCCTCAAACATAGACCTGGTTGCGGCTGAACTAGAGCTCATTTCATTGGACAGGAGAGAATATAAATTACAAACTATTTTGCAGCCGTTTAGAGATAAGTACGATTTCATAATCATAGACTGCCCACCGTCCCTTGGGCTTCTAACCTTAAATGCCCTGACTTCGGCTTCATCAGTACTGATACCTATGCAGTGCGAATACTTTGCCATGGAGGGGTTGGCCAGGCTCATAAACAGTGTTCGGTCTGTAAAAAAATCGTTTAACAGTGATCTGTATATTGAAGGCCTGGTGCTGACCATGTTTGATAAAAGAAATAGACTTACACACCAGGTGGCCGCTGAAATTAAGAAACATTTCAGGGATCAACTTTTTAAAACATCAATTCCCAGGAATGTTCGCTTAAGTGAATGTCCAAGTCATGGCCAGACAATTATTGATTATGATATTAAGTCGACGGGGGCAGCATCTTATATAAAACTTTCCTCGGAATTTTTGAAAAGGCAAGGGTAATTACATATGGCGAAAAAAAAAACCGGATTAGGGCAGGGCGTAGGCCTTCTCTTTGGCGATGAGGAAGAGAAATATTTCCATTGTGATATTGGTTCCATAGTCCCAAATAAACACCAACCGCGAATCCATTTTAAAAATGAAGAGTTGAACGGTTTAGCAGATTCTATAAAGGAAAATGGAGTAATTCAACCTCTCATAGTCACAGATACGGATACCAGGGGTATATATGAATTAGTAGCAGGGGAGAGGCGCCTCAGGGCATCTAAGCTTGCAGGCCTTACTCAAGTCCCGGTAGTAGTCAAAGACATAGAAAACAATGATTCCTTACTGGAACTTGCACTTATTGAGAACGTGCAGCGTACAGACTTAAACCCAATTGAGGAAGCTCAAGCCTTTAGAAATCTGATTGATAAATTTTCTTACACCCAGGAAGAAGCTGCTAAAAAGGTCGGGAAACAGCGTCCGACAGTAGCTAACCTGTTGAGATTACTGAAACTTCCAGCACCAATCCAAGGGGATATCATCAGCGGCGCATTAACTGAAGGGCACGGTAGAGCCCTTATCAAACTAATCGATGATCCCCTGAAAATGCAGGAACTCAGGAACACGATAGTAAAGAATGGTTTGTCAGTCCGCCAGACCGAGAAGATGATCAGAAAATTAACTACAGCACAGAGTTCAATCAACAAGACTCAGCGATCTGTTGATAACGAGGAGATCCCCGAGTCTTACAAAAAAGCCCTGACAACTCAACTGACGAATAGATTAAACTCAAAAGTTACTATAAACCAAAATGGTAGTAGGGGTAAAATTGAAGTAGAGTATTATTCGCTTGATGACCTGGAAAGACTCATCACTCTTTTAGTACCATAGAATTTTTTCTGGTTTTCTAGATAGAATTTCGAATATGTCTTTGAGCTGTTTATCCAGGTGAAGCTTTACGAAAACACTGTACCCACTTCAGGTCTAAAAGTTTTTTAGTACCTTATTCCTGAACTTCTGTCATAAAAAACTAGAAACCAAGGAGTATATTTTGAAATTATGTCGTTCCATTTACGTCCAAGGTACTTATCCAGCGAGACTGAAAGTTTTCCGACTAGTCGGGTTAGTGCCTTACTCCATAAAAACTGGTATAAATAACAAGGAAATCTAAAGTGCTATTGAATGCAACGGGTTAATACCAGTTTCAAGGCACTTATCCAGTATAACTAAAAAGTTTACTGACTTTTTGGGTCAGCAATTTATTGAGCAATTATGAAAAAGACTCCTTTTAGAATAAGTGTGCGTCTCCATGGATTTCTGCTAATTATAGTTTTTTCTTTTGTGTTTTCCTTACCTTACGCGGCTATGGCGGAAATGTTGAGTGTTAACGGGAACAAGGTAAATCTGCGAAGCGGGCCTGGTAAAAAATATAATGTTAAGTGGGAGTATGGCGATGGTTTCCCACTACAGGTTTTAAAGAAAAAAGGGAAGTGGGTTAAGGTAAAGGACTTTGAAGGTGATTCTGGGTGGATTTATCGCAAACTATTGCTCAGTAAACCTCAGATGATAGTTAAAGCAAACAGAAACACAGATCAAAAGATTAATATCCGAAAAGAACCAGGAACCGGCAAAAAGATTGTTGGCAAAGCCTATTACGGCGTCGTTTTTTCAACTATCGAACAAAAATCTGGCTGGGTTAAGGTTGAACATCAGTCAGGCCTGGAGGGGTGGGTCAAGCGAAGTCTTTTATGGGGATATTGAAAAAAAACTTAAATACGCCTGCAATCACAGGTTCCACAGTACTTTATATTTTGGGGGTTTACACGACTCATAATAAATAAAAGGGCAGATATTGTTTAGAATATCTGCCCTTTTTATCTTTGTGGCGGAGAGGGAGGGATTCGAACCCTCGGTGGAGTCTAACCCCCACACTCGCTTAGCAGGCGAGCACCATCGGCCTCTCGGTCACCTCTCCTGAACCCACAAAATCTACATAGTCCTTTTCCAAAATACAATTGCCTCTTAATCATGAACGATTTAGAATAATTATATTTTAGCCAGCAATTTTATAACTTTAGCTATATTTATAAAATAGAGTGGCGGAGGAAGTAGGATTCGAACCCACGGTACTTTCGTACAACGGTTTTCAAGACCGCCGCCTTAAACCACTCGGCCATTCCTCCGAAGTGGTCTACTTACCATTTGAAATAAATATTGTCAACACTATGGGAAGTCGG
>JAUVON010000191.1 GCA_030599175.1 Desulfobulbaceae bacterium
GAACCTTCTCACGCCTACGGGAAAGTTCAATGTGTACAACACAGTGCATGACGTATATTGACAGGTTCTCCGTATTATCTAAGTAGGTTACAGGAAGGCACGGACAAATTGTATTTGTCCGTGCCTGTTTTATTTTTTCTTTTTTTCAGATTGAAAGACGCGGTGTCGGATGATAAATTGTTCGAAACTTTTACAAAGCACAAAAACACTGGATGAAATAAAAAGGTACTCAGCAGTCAAGGAGGAGACGCCAAAATGGATGCTTCGCTTCTCTAAGACAGCTTCTCCTATGGTGGTTTGGAATGTAACCAGGAAGTGCAATCTGAGCTGCGCCCACTGCTATATTAACGCGGTGGGGCCGGAAGAGGCAGAATCTGAGGAAGATATGGGAGATCTCACGACCAGAGAGGCGATGAATATGATCGATGACCTGGTGGCTATAAAATCACCCATGCTCGTTTTCTCAGGCGGCGAGCCGCTGCTGCGAGAAGATATATATGAGCTTAACGTGTACGCCATGAAGAGCGGGCTCAGGACCATACTGTCGACGAACAGCACCCTTATAACGAAGGAAGTGGCAAAGAAGATCAAGGAAGCCGGCTTCGCCTATGTAGGCGTTAGTCTGGACGGAACCGAAGAAGTTCACGATAGCTTTCGGGGGGCTAAGGGGGCCTTTGAGAAGTCACTTCAGGGGTTGAGGAATCTCATGGAGGCAGGAGTTAGAACAGGCGTGAGGTTTGCCATTACCAATCAGAACTACAACGAGTTGTCCAAGGTTCTTGAAATAACCAGGCGAGAAAAAATACCAAGATTCTCACTCTTCCAGCTCGTGTATGGTGGCAGAGGGAAGGAGATTATAGACTGGGACATCTTCAACGATCAGCGGAGAGAGGTGATGGATTATATAATCAAGGAAGCCAAGGTTAGCAACGGCATGAACATTGTCACGGCCGATAACTATGCCGACGGTATTTACCTGCTGCAAGACGTTGCAGAGCACGACCCGGAGCGCGCTGCTGAGGTGGAAAAACTCCTTGCCATGCAGAGCGGCTGTCCGGCAGGGGACGGGCTTGCGAACGTGGACAATCGTGGGGACGTGCATCTCTGTCCATACTGGCAGAGCCGGACAATAGGCAATATTCGGGAGAAGAAGTTGAGCGAAATCTGGTTTGACGAGGAAATCGAGATACTCACCAAGATGAGGGACAAAACGCGTTATCTCAAGGATAAGTGCGGGAGATGCAAACTTAGTCACCTTTGCATGGGATGCAGGGTCAGGGCAGAGGTTGCTTGTGGCGATCCTTTTGGAGAAGACCCTGCGTGCTACCTGACAGAGGAGGAGATTAGCGGGGCAAAGGTTTGGCTACACGATACTTAATCCGAACAAGTCGGTAAAGAAATAGTTCACCGCTCCCCGGACAAAAAGCGCCGAGGACAAGAAGACGCAAGGATTCAAACCCACCGGAAATCGGTCTGGCAGGGATTATTGACTATTCCTTTGGCAACCTATCCTCTTCCTTCATCGCTTTTGATCTTTTTGGCGGCTTTACAGTGAGCAACTAATCGTTTTTCAACTTTAGGTATTTTAGGCACTTTAAACTTGGGATTTTTAGGTGATAGAAGTTAGCAGGATACTGGTATCGGAGAAACTTGAAAACAAGGCCCTTCGCCATAAGCGCAGTGAAGGCTCTGCACCGGTTGTGGTATGGTGCACGACGAAGAGATGCAATCTAAATTGCATGCACTGCTATTCCGGCGGTAATACAGCATCTGAAGGCGAACTCTCGACCGATGAAGCAAAAAGAATGCTTGACGAGCTGAAGGACTGTGGCTCCCCATTCATGATACTCTCTGGTGGTGAGCCTTTTTTACGGGCGGATATTTTCGAACTGGGGCACTATGCCAGGGAGATAGGATTGATGGTCATAGTCTCTTCCAACGGCACTATAGTTACCCCGGAGATAGCGGCAAAGGCGGCAGATGCCGGTTTTGGATACGTTGGCGTCAGCCTGGATGGCCTGGCCGAGACGAACAACTACTTCAGGGGAAGTGGGGATGCTTACAGTAATGCCCTTCAGGGAATGCGGAACCTCCGCGACGCCGGGATAAAGACAGGACTGAGGTTTACTATGACCCGGCACAACTGCCATGAACTTTCGGGGATTATGGAACTACTGGTTAAGGAAGGTTTTCACCGTCTTTGCGTTTATCATCTTGAATACGCCGGTCGTGGGCGGGAACTCATGGATAACGACTTGTCGCCGGATGAGCGGCGGAGAGCCGTGGATAGCCTGTTCAGGAAAACCGTTGAGATAAACCGCCACAACCACGACCTCGAGGTCCTCACAGTTGGGAATTACGCTGACGCCGCCTACATTTACATGAAAGTTTTGAAGGAAGATCCACAAAAAGCTGAGGCAGCGTACGAACACTTTCTCCGCAACGGCGGTGAAGGTTGCGGGGAAAAACTTGCATACATAGACGAAGTAGGTAATGTTTACGCCAGTCAACACCTGAAAACCGAACTGGGGAACATCAGGGAGAGAAGCTTTAAAGATATATGGAACAGTGATAATGAATTTCTGTGGAAGCTCAGAAACAGGGAAAGTCTGTTTCATGGTAAGTGCGCTGAATGCAGGTTTCTGGAAATCTGCAGGGGCGGCTCAAGGGCCAGGGCCCTTGCGGTTTATGATGACTTCGGTGCCCCTGATCCGAGCTGCTACTTGACCAAAGAGGAAATCCTTAAACCGGTGCATGAGGAGGCACGGCGTGATTAACTTCAGTCGGCTGCTCAAGGTAAGGGAGACGGCCCGGGATGTAAAAAAACACCACAACAAAAGAGCAGATGAGGTGCCAAAACATCTCATCAGATACGCAAATGTCAAAGCTCCCATGGTGATCTGGAATATCACCCGGAAGTGCAATTTCTCCTGCGATATGTGCCACCTCGGCTCTGCTCTTGAGGCAGATAGTGATGAGTTAACCACACAGGAGGCCTTAGAGTTTATTGACCATATGGCGTCAATTAAGGTTCCTATGATCTCTGTTTACGGGGGGGAGCCCCTAACCAGGGATGATTTCTTCACACTTGCAGGCCACGCCCATAATAAGGGGCTGAGGATTATTTTATCCAGTAACGCCGCCCTTATAACAGAGAAAACCGCAAGGGAAATCGCGGAGTCTGGTATCTCCTATGTGGGAATTGATATGGACGGATTTTCTCAGATAAGTGGACGCATGGATGTTATTGCAGGGTTAGAAAAAGCTAAGCCTGCTATGGAGTACCTCCGAGATGCAGGGGTGGGATGTGGTGTGAGAATTACGATTGGAGAGTTCAATCTGTCTCAGATGTCGTCCATAATCGAGGCTATCGAGAATACAGGATTAAAAAGATTCGCTGTTTGTCAGCACATTGAAGGCAGAGACTGGAAGGACGTGAAGGAAGAGCGGCGGGTAATCATTGACTTTCTCATTGATTATGCGATGAAAAATCCTGAGATGGAGGTTGTTACCGAACAATTATATGACGACGGCGTTTACCTGCTGCAACGTGTTGCGGAGCGTGAGCCGGAGCTCGCTGCCGAGATGGAAAAGCTCCTTGCCAGGCAGGGCGGTTGTCCGGCAGGGGACAGGATTGTCAACATAGACTACCGGGGCAATGTGCACCTCTGCCCCTACTGGCAGAGCCGGACAATAGGCAATGTTCGGGAGCAGAAGCTAAGCGACATCTGTTTTGACGAGGAAAGTGAGATCCTCGCCATGATGAAGGACAAAACGCACTATCTCAAGGGTAAGTGCGGGAGGTGCAAGTATAATCATCTTTGCAGGGGATGCGGGGCCAGGGCAGAGGAAATGTGCGGCGATCCCTTTGGGGCTGACCCCGCGTGCTACCTGACCGAAGAGGAAGTTACAGGGGTATGCCATACATGATTCTTGTGTGAAGAAAAGAGGAATAATAGCTATTTGTAGGAAACTACCCGCAACAGCAGATAACACAAAATACTTGAGGTTGGCACCCGGAAGTAACAACACCCTTTACAAGTATTCGACACGTATTCTCTAATGAATTCATTCACTTGATGAAAAATAAACAATTCTAAAAATGAGTTCACGATTTCAAAACAGATACACCTGCCTCAAGTCGTAGGCCCCTGCAGATCAAGTTTTAATTTCATGTTAAAAAGATTTTTTTGCTTATAATATTACGTATGGAAAAAAGCATCCCTTCAAAAAAAACGTATTTCAGGCTGCTGGGTTATCTAAAACCGTACTGGCATAAGTCTGTAATAATTCTCATACTTGCAGCACTCAGCACATATATAGCCGTTTTGCCAATACAGATATTAGGTATTGCGGTGGATGAAATCAAGATAGCCGATAAATATTTGAAAAATACCCAAATTGAACGGCATGATACAACGGTGCAGGACAAAACGGATGCTTACGAGAAAAAGAGCGTTATTCCACTTTCAAAACCCTTATTAACGGCCTCTCAGTATGTCCATACCAATTGGTTTAAAAGTTATAACACCACCATAGTTACGCTGCTCTTTCTTGCCGTGAGTTTTATTATTATGAATGCCGTAAGCGGTAGTATTATGCTGGTCCATGGTTTCATTTCCGCAGGATTGGGTCAAAGGCTCACTTATGATTTGCGAAATCAACTTTATGGCCATATTCAGCGACTTCCTCTCTCCTATTTTGAAAATAACAAAACCGGTAATATTATGAGTCGTCTCATGAATGACGTCAATTCGCTCGAGCAGGCAATTGTTGGTCCGATTATTTCCTTTATTACCGACATGTTCAAATTTGGCTGGATAATCTATTTTTGCATAAGGCTCGACTGGCAGCTTTCCGTTATTGCGCTGATGGTCTGTCCATTTATCTCTCTTTGCACTTATAGCTTTGGTAAAAGGATCAGAAGGGCCTTTCGCTCTTTGAGGGACAAGACAGGAGAACTTAATTCCCTGATTCATGATAATATCTCGGGTATTAAGGTTATTTCCGGATTTGCAAAAGAAGCTGAAGAATTGGAACGTTTTCAGAAGAAGAACTACGAAAGCTACAACCTGAACATTCGGATATTACGACTGGCTTCTACCTTACGACCCGTTATCGACTTTATGACAGAAATGGGGGCGGTAGTTGTTATCTGCTTAGGCGGATATAAGGTCTTGCAGGGACAACTTTCCGTTGGTACATTTGTGATATTCTTTCCTTATCTCCAGATGATGTACGGTCCTATTACAGGTTTAACCCGTTTTTACAACCAGGTACAACGCGCCATTGTTTCGACCGAACGAATCTTTGAGATACTAGACACACCAAGTGATTTAAAAGATAGCCCTGACGCCGTTGATTTACCACCGGTACATGGAATCGTGGAATTCAGGCATGTTAACTTCATGTATAACCCGGGCGTTGAAGTCCTCACCGATATCAACATAACGGCTCGACCGGGCCAGATGATTGCGCTGGTTGGTCCCAGTGGTAGTGGTAAGACAACTTTCACAAAACTGATCCCCAGATTTTACGACCCCGCAAAGGGGGATATCCGCATTGACGGTCATGATATCAAACATATCAAACTCCATTCCCTGCGTAAGCAGATGGCAATGGTGCTTCAGGATCCTTTCCTTTTCAACGATACAATCAAGTCAAACATCGCTTATGCCAGATCAGATGCACCTGATGAAGAAATTAAAAACGCTGCCCTTGCTGCAAATGCGCATGATTTTATCGCAACGTTACCGAACGGGTATGACTCTATAATAGGAGAACGCGGTGTAAAACTTTCCGGGGGTCAGAAACAACGCATTGCTATTGCCCGTGCAATTCTTGCA
>JAUVON010000105.1 GCA_030599175.1 Desulfobulbaceae bacterium
AGTTTCCTTTATTGGTTCCAACCACCACATATTCAGACTGTGACTCATTGAAACTTTTAATCATTGTATCGACTACTTTACCCCTGGCGCTTCTCATGGCATGCCACCAGTTAATGGTGACGGGCTCTGCACATACCGCTGCAGGCAGTGCAAGGCAGACTCCAACAGCAATTACAACCAAGTGCTTCAATTTCATGATGTTACCTCCCGAATAAAAATTGATAAGTGATGGCGCCGTAAAAAGCACCCCTTAAAACAGGGTATAGACTCCGACTTCAAAAAGTCTTCATCTGTTTGTTGCCATAAGATACAGAAACAATACAGTATACTAATACTGCAATAGTAGGTAATGAATTGAGAGTCAAGGTATAATTTCATAGAAAAAAAGAGTTGTACTATCTAGATATTTATTGTTTTTTAAACACTGCTATTCATTGATAAAAACTAGCTGGCTCAAAAAGGTGGATTTCACGATGACGGAACTGAAATTTAATAACGTTGTAAAAAAATATGGCAAGGTTGAAGTTGTTCATGGAGTTAATCTGGATGTAAAAGATAAGGAATTCCTTGTCTTAGTAGGTCCGTCCGGATGTGGAAAATCTACACTTTTAAGGATGATAGCGGGGCTTGAGGAGATCTCGGAAGGCACTATCTCAATTGACGGCAGGGTAGTAAATGATGATGCCCCTAAAGACCGTGGTCTGGCTATGGTGTTTCAGAATTATGCTCTCTACCCTCATATGGATGTCTATGAGAATATGTCCTTCGGTCTTAAACAGAGCAAAACACCAAAAGATGAGATCCGGCAGAGGGTTGAGGAAGTGGCTGAAATACTAGGTCTTGAGGATTTGCTCCTCCGGAAACCCCATGAACTTTCCGGAGGTCAGCGTCAGCGGGTGGCCATGGGAAGAGCCATGGTGAGAAAACCGTCTATCTTTCTCTTCGATGAACCCCTGTCAAATCTTGATGCCAAGTTACGCATCCAGATGAGGGCGGAGATTAAAATGCTCCATCAGAGAGTTAAGTCAACCATGGTCTATGTTACCCACGATCAGGTGGAGGCTATGACCCTGGCAGATAGGATTGTTGTCCTGAGAGATGGTTATATTGAACAGGTTGGAACTCCTCTGGAATTGTTCTTAAAGCCGGTTAACACCTTTGTGGCCGGTTTCATAGGGACTCCCCCTATGAATCTCATAGCGAGCAAAATTAAAAGGGAGAGCCTGGGAGATTTTCTGGTATTTGACAGTGATCTGAAAATTCCAGTTCCTCCGCGTCCGGACGTGATCTTGGAGGATGGGCAGGATGTGGTGATGGGAATACGAACCGAAGAACTCACAATTGCTGACGAAAATAATTTCAATCGACCAGAGTGGGTTTTTCCCGGAGTAGTAAAAGTTGTTGAACCACTGGGGAATGAAAATCACTTCCATGTTGATCTTGGAGGTGTGACATTTGTTGCCAGGTGTGAAGGTCGCAGAACCATAAAAAGCGGTGAGAAAATTGAGATTGCCTTCAACCTTGAACAACTGCACATCTTTGATGCAAAAACGACAAATGTCATTTATCAGGAGATGTGAGTTCTCCTGTTACGAGTCCATCATCTTCTTGATCAACTATGGTTTTCAGTTCTATATTTTTCCTGTTTTTCTTTCTTCCTGCAACACTGATACTCTACTTTAGTGTTGGGCCTAAGTTACGTAATCTCGTCCTGCTGTCAGCCAGTCTCCTGTTTTACGCATGGGGTGAAGTCGGATATGTTCTGTTGATGCTGTTTTCAATCAGTATCAACTGGATATTTGGTCTTTTGATTAATGGTTCAAAGTCTACACCGAAAAGATGCAAACTCTTTCTGATATTTGGAATAATACTCAATCTGTTACCACTTGCATTTTTCAAGTATGGAAATTTCCTCCTTGATAATTTGAGCTATCTCGGCTCAGGGGTCATTGCCGACAAGTTGGGTGAAGGCCAGATACACCTGCCTATTGGCATATCATTTTTCACTTTTCAGGCAATTTCCTATATTGTTGATGTTTATCGAAATACTGCCGACGTACAGAAGCAGCCAATAAACCTAGCTTTATATATCTCACTTTTTCCCCAGTTAATTGCCGGTCCGATTGTTCGCTATCATGACGTTGCACGACAAATTGTGCAGCGCACCGTTTCATTGGTGGATTTCCAGTACGGAGCGCAGCGTTTTGTCCTGGGACTGGGAAAAAAGGTACTCATTGCAAATAATATTGGAGCAGTTGCAGACCATATCTATTCTCTACCCGTTGAAACCCTCCCCGCAGGATTATTATGGCTTGGAATGCTCACGTATACATTGCAGATATATTATGATTTTTCGGCATATTCCGACATGGCCATAGGTCTTGGCAGAATGTTAGGGTTTCATTTTCTGGAGAATTTTAATTATCCCTATAGCTCAAGATCCATTCAAGAGTTCTGGAGAAGGTGGCATATTTCACTTTCCAGCTGGTTTAAGGATTATCTCTATATTCCCCTGGGGGGAAATCGAAAAAGTACAGGCCGCACGTATTTCAATCTATTAATGGTATTCTTCCTTTGTGGTTTATGGCATGGCGCGAGTTGGACGTTTGTTATCTGGGGATTATTTCATGGGATGTTCCTGGTTCTTGAAAGAGGAGCATTCGGCAAAGTGATTGGACGCTTACCAGGGATCGTGCAACATACTTATACAATACTGGTCGTAATGATCGGCTGGGTCTTTTTCAGGGCAGAATCGCTTGAGCAGGCACTTGCATATTTAAAATCCTTAGCGAATTTTTCTACTTCTCCCTATCTTGATGCTAAACTTTTTGCCACAATGAATACGGAATTTTATATTGCTCTTTTTGTCGGCATTATTTTTTCTTATCCAATTGTGCCCCGATTGTTCTCACAATATTCATACCGCCTGGAGCAGGCTAAAGTGAGTACCCGACTGCTGATAGGAAGTATAACTACTGCCGGTACAATAGTCTGGATATCGTTTGTTATAATTTATAGTTCAGCGCAACTCATGAGTGGGTCTCACAATCCATTCTTATATTTCCGTTTTTAGTGCCTTACTCCAGAACTTCTGCAATAAAAAACAAGAAATCCGGGAAGGTCGTTTAAAATTATATGGTTGAATATACTTTCATGGCACTTATCCAAGCATTCTATAATTCCGATTTATTCGGGTTAGTGCCTTACTCCAGCGACTCTAAAAAATTTCCCGACTTATCGGGTTAGTGAATGCGATGTTGAGTCAAAATAGATATTTTATCAAGACAGGTTGTTTAGTTTTGGCTTCAATTTTGTTGCTGGCGGTCATTCATTCAATCTACCGGGATAGAATTTATAACAGCTTCGTGGTGCAGGTTGATTTTGTCGCCGACAAGAGCGGTATTTTAGCAATTTACTACCCTGATAAAAAAGGGAGATACGATGAAAGCCGGTCATACCGGGTGGACTATTCCACGGGCGAACAGAATAAAAAGTTGACGATAGTACTGCATAACCCCAACGAGCTTCTCAGAGTCGATCCTGGAGTCAAAGCAAACGGTCTTACGATACAGCGATTATCCTTCTCCAGATTTGGAATTGTGGAGAGATTAAATCCGGAGAAAATCAAAAGACATATTGTTCAAACGAATGGTGTAACTCTTTCGCAGATTCAGGAAGGGTTGAGGGTAACATTTGGTTCTGGAGATCCGCAGTTATTGCTGAGAATTGACCCGATACCGCGTCCCGGCTGGTTACGCTTCTGTACCTATCTGACAGTCTTATTCCTGATCTGCCTGTTTTTTTGCCTGTTTTTGTACCGGTTTTTTCATAGTCGGTTGGTTGATCACCCGGTTGAATCATTGCTGATTGCGTTACTCTTCCTTGTCGCAGGCGGCAAACTTGACTGGCCATTTGGCCTTATGGCGTTGTTTATAGCATTATTTTTGTATTCTCTGCTAAGGACCACAATTACATATTCGAGGTATGGTTTCAATGGGTTGCACGTTGCTTCGATCGGCCCATTGTTAATCATAAGTTGTTTTTTATTCCTTATCGTCTGGCCTCTTTATAGAACCATTTCTCCAGAATCAACGTTTAATTCAGTCGTCAGTAACTCTATCTCTGATTTTTTTGTAAATGAGGAAAAGGAAACCCTTGAGAAGCGTATCAAATCACTAATCGGTACTGTTGAAAAAAGCTTTTCCTCTCGTTCTCCATTACGGAAAGACCTTATCAATCTCAATGCAACTATCAAAATATCTGGTCTGGGGTTTTCCCCTACCAGTAAGGCCATCCTTGGCAAAAACGGTATGTTTTTTGAGGGATATGGACAAAGGAGGGTAGAGGACGATATTACAGGGTCTTTTGATAATATAACAGATTATATGGGGCTCATCCCGTTTACAGAAAGTGAGCTGGAAGATTGGTTGGTATGTCTGGAGGAACGCTATTACTGGCTGAAAGAACAGGGGATTGATTATATTTTCGCTCTGGCTCCAACCAAGGCTTTAGTCTACCCGGAGAATCTTCCGTCCCGGATCCTCAATTTAAAAACGAGGCTGAGCAGGCCAACTCGCTATGAGCAGTTGGTCACGTACATGAAAGAGAAATCGTTAGTTCCAGTTGTTGATTTACGTACCCTTCTCATTGCTGCAAAACAGCAAACGATGGAAAAGAAGGGGAATGATGACTTGTTGCTCTATTATAAGACCGATTTTCACTGGAATTATTATGGCTCATTTCTCGCGTATCAGGCAATTGTCGATGAAATAAACCGTGCGTATCCCAGGTATCAATTTAATGCTTCCCAGTTCGAGGATTTTACACTCCAGAAACGAACTGACTGGGTACACCCCGCATTTATTCGTACATTAGGACTTGACCCCCTGGAACATCAAAACGAAACCTACCTTACATTCTTTCCCAAACCTGGATCAATTTATTCTGGAATAAGTGACTTTGGTGAAAAAGGAATCAGTGACTATACTTTGCCAAAGCGTAGAACTAAAGAATTTGGCGGGAAGCAGACACGGTTCCGCCTGCTTGAGAATAAAAATGCTGAGGTTCCATTGATTTTTGTTATCGGTGATTCGTTTGCCCAAAAGTATTTCGGATTTTTTAGTAAACATGCGAAAAAGACAATCAGTTTCAGAACCGTTTATAGTTTCCTGCCTGAGGTATACATAGATAATTCTCCGGATCTGGTAATTCAGGAGGTCTTGAATATGTATCTGCTCCAGAAACCTCCCGTAAACCCTGCAAGCATTAAAGGGGCCAGGAGAAAAGCGTTGGCGGGGGGGCGGCAGGGATTCTGAAAACAGTGATCAAATTAATCCAAAAAATTTGGGAATAAAAAGTGATAATGATGGAAACAGGGCGACGATAACAAGTGCCACCAGCATCGCCAGTACTAAAGGCCAGACAGCCTTAAAAGTTTTTTCAAGTCGGATATCTGCCAGCTGGGTTGTTACATAGAGGTTGACAGCTACCGGAGGTGTAAACTGGCCAATGGCCAGGTTAAGGGTCATGACAACCCCGAACCAGACGGGATCCCAGCCAAAATGGTGGATAATAGGGATAAAGATCGGTAGAAAAATATAGAATATACTGATCGCATCAATCAGCATACCGCCGACAAAGATCAGCAGGTTGATCAGCAACAGGACTACCCATTGATTGTCGCTCGCATTCATGAGGGCTTTTGCCAGGCTGTCGAGGATGCCGATTGTAGAACCCGCCCATGAGAAGAGTCCCGCAAAGGCAACTATGAGCATAACAACTGCCGAGGTTTCACTGGCATCAACCAGGATGCTATAGATGCCTTTAAAAGTCAGTGTCCTGTAAATTACGGTTCCCAGCAGCAGGCTGTAGAAAACAGCCACCACCGCAGCCTCAGTCGGTGTAAAGATACCTCCATACAGTCCCCCCAGGATGATGACCGGAGCGAGTAGTCCCCAGAATGCTTCTCTAAAGGCCTGCAAAAGGCTGGTATCATCTTTGTCTTCCTCCTGCTGGTTGCCATAGCCTTTTTTCCGGGCAATCCAGACTGCGGGCAGGAGCAGTGAGAGGCCGGCAAGAAGGCCGGGTATTGCACCCGCTGCAAAGAGGGCTGGAACCGAAGTGCTGGTGATAGCACCATAGATAATCAGGGCGATGGAGGGGGGCACGATTATAGCCGTTGATCCAGCAGCTGCTATTAAAGCCGCACTGTATCCACGGCTATACCCCTGAGCATACATGGCGGGGATAAGGACGGCGCCGATTGCTGCTGAATCGGCCGGTCCAGAGCCTGAGACACCACCAAAAAAGACACATACCCCTATGGCCACAATTGCCAGTCCTCCACGGCGTCTGCCCACCAGAATGTTGGCAAAGTAGATGATACGCTGGGAAATCCCGCACCGTTCAAGGATGAAACCGGCCAGGACAAAGAGAGGTATGGCCAGTAGTGGGAATTTGGCTATACCGGCAAAGAAATTGGGGGCAATGACCGGAGTTCCCAGGTCAGCAGCCCAGATCACAAGAAAACTTGGAACACCAAAGGCTATGGCAATAGGTGTTCCACAGAGAAGGAGCAGGAAAAAACCGAGAAATAAGAGAATACCCATCTCAGATCTGTTCCTTACTTTCAGAAACTGTTGCCTGGATGATGCGAAAAACAATCAGGCTGCAGCCGATGGGGATACACACCGTATAAATCCACTGCGGCAGGCCCAGTGATTCCGAGGTGATTTCCAGAAATCGTTCTTCCAGCAGCTGCATATACCCGAGATACCCAAGAGATGCAAAGAGTCCCACACCAAGAAGAGCAATGATATAATTGAACCAGACTCTTACCTTTGTGGGCAACCTGTCTTGAAAAAAGAGCATTTTCAGATGGTGCCTGCGCCGAAAGGCGGCTGACGTTCCAAAAAGTGTAAGCCAGACCATTGCGTTTATCTCTATTTCCTCGGTAAAGGCGAGTGGCACCTGAAAGATGTAACGGGTGATTACATTTACAAATGCCAGCAACGCCATTAACGCAAGCAGTGTTGCACCGAGGAGTTCTTCCAGATGATCGGCGAACCAGCGAACTGATAACAAAAGGTACTCCTACCTTGACCCGGCAACTGCGGCTTCAGCTTTTTTAACTAACGCTTCTCCAATCTGAGGAACCCATTTTTCGTAAACCCCGGTAGTTTTTGCTTTGAACTGAGCACGGGTTTTTTCATCGAGAACCGTTACCTCCATGCCGTTTTCTTCAAGGGTCTTCAGAGCGGAAAGATCAGGTGCAATAAGCCCTTTACGTACCACTGCCAGCTGCTCGGCGGCGGCTTCAACTGCTGCTTTTTTAATGATTTCACGGTCTTCGTCAGAAAAGCTTGCCAGAACCTTGTTGTTTACGGTCAGCATCAGTGGATCAATTACATAGCGCCAGATAGTGGCGTACTTATGGAACTGCCAGATTTTCACAGGAATCTCGATGGCTACCACCGGGTTCTCCTGCCCGTCAACTACCCCCTGTTGGAAGGCAACCTGCGCGTCACCCCAGTTCATATTAACAGGGTTACCGCCGAGGGCTTTCATGGTGTCAATAAAAAGGGGAGTGCCTACTACACGTATTTTCAACCCGACCATATCTTCAGGTTTTGTAATGGCACGTTTTGAGTTGGTAATTTCTCTAAAACCATTTTCACCCCAGGCCAGAAGGGTAACTCCCTTGTCCTCCAGCATGGTTGAGATCTCTTTGCCAACCTCGCCCTGGGTGACAGCGTCGAGTGCCTTATAGTCAGGAAAAAAGAAAGGCAGATTAAAGAGATTCAGGGGTTTGATGGTTGTGGACCAGTTGATAGTGGACGCAAAACAGAAATCGGCAACCCCCTGGCGGTGGATAAGAAATTCATTGGTCTGTTTTCCGGCCATAAGGGAGGAGGAGGTGTATACTTTAATGTTGACTCGACCGTCCGTCCGCTCTCGAACAAGCTCGGTAAATTTAGTAGCACCTGCACCCCAGGGCAGTTTGGGGCCAACAACAACACTCATTTTGTATTCTTTTTTATACGTTGTTTCTGCTAAAGCGGAAAATGGCAGACTTAACAACAGCAGGGAAAGAAATGTAAACAGCAGTGATCGTTTAATCATGATGCCTCCTTTTATAAGAAATTAATGAAAGACTTAAAGACCAACAGCCTGAATGATAAAGTATAAATCTATGGCGGTCAATACGTAGCTTAAATCAGTAGTGTCCGGTTTAAACCCTGCAGGAGGATTCATGGGTAATTTTTGGGAGCGTCATCCAGTAAATTTCGTAGTATTTTCTTAATATTTTCACATTTGATTTGTATCAGTCTTTGCGAGGAACTCGCATGATACAAATTGGATGTGAAAA
>JAUVON010000408.1 GCA_030599175.1 Desulfobulbaceae bacterium
AATGGTTGTTTTTGCTTCGTCTTTTTCTTGTGAACTCATTAGTGCCTTACTCCATAAAAGCTGCAATAAAAAACAATGTGATCTGAAGTTCTATTAATATCAGCTGGTTAATGCCAGCACCAAGGCTTTTATCCAAGCATTCTTAAAAGTATAATCTATTCGGGTTATATCCCTGTCAGTTCAACGGTACCGAATAGGTTGCCGGGAATCGTTTTTCAAATCGCGGAGAATGAGGATCATGACAACTTGCACAATTATAAACCACACGGTCGCCGGCCCAGTTTGAGACCCGCTTGCCATGCGCTCCTCCTAACCAGTCACGTTTCTGACGGAAGTGACACTGGCCACAGAGCTGATAACTGTGATCGAAATCGACTTTTCTGCCTTTTTTATCCTCAAGATAGTTCCGATCATCAGGGTGATGGCAGTCAATACAGCCCAACTCATCCCCTTTCCGACCATGATTTATGACCACATTACCATGGGTCAACTCTAAGCCCTGAGTTACAAGAACCGGTTTATCCAGGTGACAGCTACTGCATTTATATCGTTCTATAGCGTGTTTCCTTGCAAGAACCCGGAACGAACCTCCCTGATATTCTTCCTTTGCCAAAACCGTTTTCTGCGTCACGGGTCGAACCTGTTTGACCGATTGACTGTCAAATGGCTCATTGACACCTTTAACTTCTTCGAGGAGCGACTTTTCACTCGCTACCACGACAGAACCATCCCTCAACATCACGATCATGAGCAGAACAGAGATGACAGGCAGAATAAAAAACTTGCTGGTTGTCTTCATATGAGGTTGTTGGTCATAACGTTATGGTTTACGCACAAACTCTTGTAGCGGAGTCGTCTGCACAGCAGGAGCATGACACTGACGACAGTTTCCTCTGGATGAATGATCCACCCGTATCTCTACTACAGCGCCCGGCCCGGTATGGCATGAAATACAGTTTTCCCGCATCTGCAGACTGTGTGGAATCGGTGGCGGAGAACCGCCGAGAAAAGATCTGCCAAGACGGGG
This sequence comes from Desulfobulbaceae bacterium, assembly GCA_030599175.1. Taxonomy (GTDB): domain Bacteria; phylum Desulfobacterota; class Desulfobulbia; order Desulfobulbales; family Desulfocapsaceae; genus Desulfomarina. The sequence goes on from JAUVON010000408.1 coordinate 1,028, forward strand.
CGGCATGATAGACTTCCACTCAGTTTCAACAAATTTCTCTTCGGTCAGCACTTGGGCATGACACTGGTAACAGAGAGAATTCTCCGGGTGTGGTGTCACCGGAACAAACTTGCCAAACTCTTGGCTGTAGCCTCCTTTAGCATGACAGGAAAGGCAGTCGGTTTCATCGCCGCTGAACGTCAAATCAACCTCATGGGGAATACGAGGAGGTGAACCGGGGTATTGACGCAGGTCATAAAAATCTGCCAAAGTCCGATTTCCGGAATCAGCAGACATATATATCTGTGGTGTTGCATCATAGGCTTCATAGATTTTTTTGCCCTGGTTGTCAAAATCTCTCAAATCAACCGAAGCAGAAAACGCTTTTGAAGCCGTAAAAGTCAAAGCGCAAAGGAGGAAAAGAGTCGATAGTTTCATCATGCTTTCTCCAGTCTCACGGCACATTTTTTATAGTCCGGCTGCTTGGAAATCGGGCAGAATGCATCAAGCGTCACTTCATTGATCAAATAGCTTTCATCAAAGAACGGCACGAAAACCATGCCCCGTGGTGGAACGCCCCTCCCTTTAATCTGGGCAGGCATTGTGATTTCACCGCGCCGAGAAATAATTTTTACCATTTCACCGTTTACAACCCCAAGTTCAACGGCATCCTCAGGATTGAGCTCAACATAAGAAGACGGCACAGCATTATGCAGAACCGGAATCCTTCTGGTCATCGACCCCGTATGCCAATGCTCGATAACCCGGCCGGTATTGAGCCAGAAATTATATTCACTGTCCGGGGACTCAGCGGCGGGTTCATAGGGGCGGGCCCATATCCAGGCTCTATGGTCTTTTTTGCCGTAAAAGTCAAAATCCTTGCCATTGGTACAGGCCGGGTCATGTTTTGCATTGAAACGCCATCGGGTCTCCTTGCCGTCAACAAACGGCCATTGCACTCCGGATCGTTTTTTCAGCACCTCATACGAAGCCATCTCGTGCTTCGGCCCGGCATGGAATTTCCGATATTCCTCCCATATTTTGCCGATATAATCATCCTGCGTCCATGGGAATTGTTTTTCGAAACCAAGTCTTTTGGCAACCTCGATAATCTGCCAGGTATCCGACATCGCTTCACCCGGAGGTTTGACGATCTCGGCGAAATGTTGGGTACGCCGCTCTGAATTACCAAACATACCTTCCTGTTCCACCCACAAGGCGGCGGGCAGGATCACATCGGCAACATCGGTTGTCGGGGTAGGATAAACATCAGAAACCACGACAAAACGGTCATCCTTTAAAGCACCGTCACGATAGCGCTTCAGGTTCGGCATGGTGACCATCGGGTTTGTCACCTGTATCCAGATAAACT
>JAUVON010000270.1 GCA_030599175.1 Desulfobulbaceae bacterium
TGCAGTTCGTCGGCATAGCTTTGGAAAATTGCGCTGCTCATGTAGATTGTAGCGTTGCCGGCCGCATGTGAGCATAGAAATAAGAGCAGCAGCAGCCCTGTACTTGCCATTATTAATTTCTTACCGATTGAAGACTTTAAAAACCTGCCAAACCACATAAGCACTCCTGTCTTTGAAGGGTTACGAGTAGAATTTGCATTCCTCGAATATGAAGCTTTTTACTTAGCCATCCAAAAGTTTACTTTTTACGAGATTGTTAATTTTATTCGGATAAAATAATTCTGGCATCCACAACAACGGCGCCGTTTTTATATGCAAAAACCGGGTTCATATCGATCTCTTCAATTTCCGGTCTTGTATTCACAAAATCGGATAACTTGACGAGCATCTCCTGGAGATATGGCACATCTGCCGGATCCTGACCGCGGTATCCTTCAAGAAGCTTTTTGCCCTGGATCTCGCTGGTCATTTCAACCGCATCCGCTTTTTCTATTGGTACTATTCTAAAGGATACATCTTTTAGTACCTCAACCAGCACTCCACCAAGACCAAACATCACAACAGGTCCAAAGCTGGCATCTTTTATCATACCCATGATGATCTCAGTACCTGCCGTTGCCATACCCTGAACGGCAACCCCTTCTATGTCCGCATCAGGTGCATAGGCTCTGCAGGATGTCATAATTTCGTCATATGCCTGCTCAACGGCTTCTTTATCGGCCAGGTTAACCTTCACGCCACCCGAGTCACTTTTATGGGTGATCTCCACAGATGAAACTTTTAATACCACAGGATAACCAATCTCATCACTTATGGAAACAGCCTGTTCTTTAGTGGTGGCGAGCACTGTAGGGGTACAGTTGATTCCAGCCTCGCTGAGGATCTGCTTGGCCTCAATCTCGGTGAGCACCGTCCTTTTTTCTTCCCGGGCTTGACTCAGAATTTGAGCTACTGTCATTGCTTCTTCCTCACTTGAAAATTTATCAGTCGATCCTGCTCTTTTCTTTCACTCAGTTGATAGGAGGCTGTCTGAGAATAGGCACTTATTCTCAGACAGCCTCCTAGGCGGCAGTAAGCCCGCCATCAACATATATCGTCTGTCCCGAAACAAAACTTGCAGCATCGGAAACCAGATAAATCACCGCACCGGCCATATCCTCAGGCATCCCTATTCTTCCCAGGGGAATCGCTGCAGCATACTTGGCGGCCAGTTCAGGATTATCGGCTATATGTCTGGTTCCCGGAGTAATTACCAGAGCAGGGCCAAGGGCATTGACACGGATACCGTGAGGAGCCCATTCGAGGGCAAGGGCCTTAGTAATCAGCTCCACCGCCCCTTTTGTTGCACAGTAGCCGCTATTACCGCCGGTAAAGCCACGAATTCCACGGACGGAAGATAGATTTACGATGGCTCCACTTTTCTGGTCACGCATCACTCTGCCAACCGTTTTACAGGCAATCATCGTGCCTTCAACATTGACCTTGAAGAGCTTTTCCCAATCCTCCACCGGATAGTCAAAGGCATCATGTTTAATATTCATCCCCATGGCATTAACAAGGATATCAATTCTGCCATATTTCTCGACGACCTTATCCACCAGGTTCTGCATGGAGGATTCATCTGTCACATCTGAGGTAATTGCAATAGCCTCATTGCCCGATTGATCTGTAATCTTTCCGGCAACCGCATCAATTGCGCCCTGGTTTCTGCTGGAAACCACCACCGTAGCCCCATGGATCCCAAGACCAAGCGCAAGTGCCTCACCGATACCACCAGCTCCGCCGGTGACAATAGCTATCTTTCCATCAAGTTTAAATATATCTTTCATTGCTCCTCTCCCCCTTACATACGAAATTACATACCATTGTGGCCCTGAAAAATCAGGGGGTAACGATAGTAACCAGCACTTCCGCCGGTTTACCGCCGTTAATTATCATATCCCGCTCCTCCCCCGGAGCGATATAGATTAAATCTCCCTCATTCAGGACATGCTTTTCATCCGGACCGCATACAGTAATAGACCCTTTAATAACATAGTAGATCCTCTCCTTTGGAGAAGAGCACATCTCAGCGCCTCCATTAGGCTGGAAATATGAGTAACAGACTGTTGTACGTTTTGACTCGGCTTCAGTTATCTTTTGCAGGCCATATACTTCAGAATGCTTTGCCGCATCATACTGCTTTCCCTCTGCATCTTTTACACTGATCATCTTAATCTCCCACAGAAACAGTCCCTGGAGAACTCCGGATCGGCTTTGATCGAATTTCTCCAGAGAATTCTATAGCTATCTTGGTTCCAGGACTATTTCACCCAGATTGACATCCTTAAACATTTTAATTTCTATGTCCTTTGACTCATAGCCATCGGCCGAAACAGTAACTTTATAACTTCCATAGTTTTCCAGCCCCTCAAATTCAAAATCTCCAAAGAGATCGGTGACGGTTTCAAGATCAAGATCGCTCCCATTCAATTTAACAGTTACTCCCGGAGCACATTCCCCTTCCTGGCCCTTAAACACCACTTCTCCGGCAACAAATCGTTTAGGAATCCCAACATACTTCACCAGTGGTTTAGTCTCAAACTCCGGATGGTAGTCTTCAACAGGAAGTTTTGCTGCAAGTTGAGCAATCTCACTCTCTGGATCATCCAGATCACCAAAGACCATGGCTCCTGTCGGGCAGGATTCCACGCATCGGGGCAATTTCACACCCTCATCCAGGCGATGGGCACAAAATGTACATTTCTGTGGAATCTGCTTTTCTTCATTCCAGTAAATAACCCTGTATGGACAGGCATTAACTATTCTTTCCTGCCCTTTTGCTTTTTCCGGGTCAATAATGACTATGCCGTCCTCTCTGCGATAAACGGCACCATTTTTTGCAGCATCAATACAGGGTGCTGTTTCGCAATTCATGCATGGCGTGGGAATATAGGAGAGCTTGGGTTTTGGATATGTGCCCCGTTCAATCTCCTTCATTTTCAGCCAGAATTGATCATTTAAAGGCTGTGCTGCCGAATAGGGAAGGTAATCATTTCCATAATATTCATCTCGACAGGCAAGGAAGCAGTTATAGCAGCCGTTGCATTTGGTAACATCTATCAGTATGGAGTATCGTGACATTCTATTAGCCCTCCCATTTTTCGATTTCGATCAGACACGAATTCGGCGTCATGCCCGGAACATTTTTAGATACCATACGTGAAGGCGTCAGCATATTTACGCAACCGCCTCTGTCTGGTGAATCCGCGTTGCCGGGAACAAGCGGATCATATTTCGCCGATGAGGCATAGCTGTGGATGACTCCTGGTCGTATCCGTTCTGTAACCACAGCAAGACAGAGCACCGATGCCCGGTGGTTATGGAGGCGGACAATATCACCGCTCTGGATGCCGCGTAAGGCTGCATCCTCGGAACTGATCCTAGCAGGCCACCAGGCATATCCATCCTTTTTAATGCGATGCACCGGGATATCATCAAGCCAGTCGGTATGTTTGTCATAGTGACAGTGGAAGGTAAAGCGCGGATGTGACGACAGCAGTTGCAGTGGGTATTTCTTGTACATCTCACTGTGGTGCCCTTCCCAGCTGGGTATATAGTGGGGAGATATTGGTCGCTCTTCATCATCCGGGAAATGTGCTTTCAGACTCTCCGAGACAAACTCAATCTTTCCGCTGTATGTTCCAAGCTCTTTGCCTTTTTCCGTATTACGTTTGGGATTATTTGTATCGGGTGTATCACAGTCACGTCCTTCGGCAAACCACCTGAGGGACGGAGTTGATTTATAATCTTCAGATATATTGATAATCTGATAGCCCTTCTTATCAAACTCCTCCCAGCTTATCATCCCTTTCAGATCTGAAGAATCATAAAAAGCCTTGACCCAGTCCAGTTCAGTACGTCCGTCTGTAAACTCTTCCTCGGTACCAAGCCGCTCGGAGATCAACCTGAATATCTCATAATCTGATTTAGATTCCCAGAGAGGGTCGATACATTTCTGCTGACGGACAACAATTCTGTAATTACAGCCACTGCTTGCATGGCAGGTATAGCCGCCACAGGCCCCCCATTCGCCCACATCATCACGTTCAAAATTTGTACAGGCCGGGAGAATAATATCAGCCATCCTTGTTTCACTGTTAAACCAGATATCCTGGTTGACAACGAATTCAAGTTTCGGGCTCTGATACATTCTCACCCACTTGGTTGTATCACTCATGGTTCCCATAAATGAGCCACCGTAGCGATAAAAGAGCTTAATTTCCGGATACCCTTCCATGGGATATTCAAAGTGGGTAAACTGCTGCTCCAGTGATTGGCCGCAAAAA
>JAUVON010000185.1 GCA_030599175.1 Desulfobulbaceae bacterium
ACGCAATCTCGTTAACAAGTTCAGAATTTCGGCTTGGACAGAAACATCCAGAGCGGAGGTCGGTTCATCGAGTAAAAGGATAGTGGGTTCGATAATCAGAGCACGGGCAATGGCGACTCGTTGTCTCTGGCCTCCGGAAAGCTGGTGGGGCCAGCGGAAACGGAATGACTGATCCAGGCCGACGTCATCCAGGATTTTGATAATACGGTCGTTAATAGTATCGAATCCGTGCAGGGAGAGTGCTTCCGACAGCACGCGGTCAACAGTCTGACGCGGATGGAGTGAAGCATAGGGATCCTGGAACACCATCTGTACGGTACTGTAGAATTCCTTTCCCCTATCGTCGCTGAGTTCCTGGCCAAGCACTGAGATTTTTCCGGACCAGTTTGGGACAAGGCCGGTGATTGCGCGGAGTATTGTAGATTTTCCGGAGCCGGATTCCCCTACCAGGCCAAAACTTCCTCCAAACGGAACGGTGAATCCGGCATCTTTGACTGCATCCACACGCTCTTCATACTCACCAAACCAGACATTTACATGTTTCAGCCCTATTCCGGCATCGTTGCCTTTACTCACGCTATTTTCTCCGTTTCTACTATGCCGCTGACACTGGGTTCCTTGCTCCAGGCATCATCCCGCTGCAGGACTTCGAGGTGGTTTACCGGTTGCTCCAGTTGAGGAATAGAGTTGAGCAGCCCAACGGTGTATGGATGTGTAGCCTCATGCAATCGGTCGGCACGGCAGGTTTCTACAATCCGTCCGGAGTACATGATCAGGACACGATCACAGAATGCTGAAACCACGTTCAGATCATGACTGATAAAAATCAGGCCCATGCCACGCTCCCGCACCAGCTTGTCCATGATTTCAAGAACTTCCTTCTGCACCGTTACATCCAGTGCCGAGGTCGGTTCATCGGCAATAAGGATTTGTGGATCGGGAATAAGCATCATGGCGATCATGATGCGCTGCCCCATTCCTCCTGACATTTCATGGGGATAGGCATTGAATACCCGTTCCGGATCACGGATAAGAACGGTTTCCAGCATTGATAGTGTTTTCTTTTTTGCCTCCATTCGACTGGCACGGGCGTGCAGACGATACCCCTCACTGATCTGATCGCCTACACGCATGACCGGATTGAGGGAAAATTTCGGATCCTGCATGATCATCGAAATTCTGTGCCCTCTCACCCGGCGCATTTCTTTTTCAGAAAGTGTCAACAGATCCGTTCCTTCAAGCGTAATATGGTCGGCCTCTAAAATACCAGGACTCTTGATAAGCCGTAAAATGGCCCTGCCGGTTAGGGATTTTCCCGATCCGGATTCACCGACAATCCCAAGTCGTTCACGACCAAGAGAAAAGGAGATCCTGCGCACCGCTTCAAAAATACCGTTACGGGTTGGGAATTTTACTTCCAGGTTTTTTATTTCCAGGAGATTGGTCATTTTGAACTTTTCTTTGGATCGAGTACATCGCGAAGACCGTCACCTAACAGGTTGAAGGCAAGGGACACGATAAAAATAGCCAGTCCGGGCATTGTCGCCACCCACCAGTGATCAAGAATAAACTGGCGCCCGGCGGAGATCATGGCACCCCATTCCGGGGACGGCGGTTGTGCACCGAGGCCAAGAAAGCCAAGGCCGGCGGCGGTGAGAATAATACCAGCCATATCCAGTGTCATCCGGATAACAAGCGAAGAGATACAGAGGGGCCATATATGGCGGGTAATGATGCGCAAAGCTCCTGCTCCCTGCAATTTAATGGCGTGGATGAAATCGGCATTACGGATAGTGAGGGTTTCAGCCCGGGCAATTCTGGCATAAGGTGGCCAGGAGGTCAAGACAATTGCCAGCACAGCGTTTTCAATGCCGGCACCGAGAGCGGAAACAAATGCCAGGGCAAGTATCAGTTTTGGAAATGCCAGAAAAATATCGGTAATACGCATCAAGGTTACATCAATCCAGCCCCCGAGATAACCAGCCGCCGTACCTACAAACAACCCGACAACGGGTGCCATAAGGGCAACCAGTGAAACAATATACAGGGTAATGCGGGATCCATAGATGAGTCTGCTCAGAATGTCCCTTCCCAGCGAATCTGAGCCTAAAATATAGCCACCTTCGCCGGGTGGAGTAAGCCGTGCGGCAAGATCCTGGGTAAAAGGGCTCTGTGGCGCCAGTAGTGGGGCGAACAACGCTATCAGTACCAGTGCCAGAAGTATAGCTATGCCGAACATAGCCATGGGGTTAGAGCGTAATTCAAGCCATGACCGGTACCAGGAGGAAAGTCTTGCCTGGTTGCGGGAAGTAGGTGTATCCGTTGTCAGCCATTCATACAGACTTGAAGATTTTTGAGGGAGTTCTGTACTCATACTCATTTTGCCCTCGGATCGAAAAATTTATAAAGCAGGTCGGAAAAGATATTCAGGCAAACAAATACCAGACCGACTACAACGGTTCCACCAAGAACTGCATTCATATCGGCGGAAAGGAGAGCTGTGGTAATATAGGAACCGATACCGGGCCAGGAAAAAATGGTTTCAGTCAACACAGAGCCCTCTAAAAGCGCCGCATAGGAAAGCGCGATAACGGTTACCAGCGGCACCTTCACATTGCCGAAGGCATGACGCCAGATCACGGCATTTGCCGACAATCCTTTGACCTGTGCGGTGACGATATATTCCTGGTCAAGCTGTTCCAGCATAAAAGAACGTGTCATGCGGGAGATATAAGCCAGTGAATAATAGGCCAGCAATGCGGCAGGCAGGACAATATGTGAGATGGCATTCCTGAAAATATCCATGTCTCCCATGAGCAGACTGTCTACTAAAATCATACCGGTAATAGTGGGCACCATATCGACGTAGAAAATATCGAGCCTCCCCGGCCCGCCGATCCAGCCAAGTTTTCCATAAAAAACCAGCAAGCCGATAAGGCCGATCCAGAATACCGGCATGGAATAACCAATGAGGGCTACGACCCGGGCGATATGGTCAAGCCAGCTTCCCCGCTTTACTGCAGCAAATACACCTAACGGGACGCCCAGTAAAACACCAAAGAACGTTCCAACAGTAGCAAGTTCAAATGTGGCTGGAAAAACACGAAGAAGATCCTGCGACACTGGTCGTGCCGTGAGCAGTGACTCACCAAAATTTCCCTGGGCAATATCCAGTAGAAAGATAAAAAATTGAACAAGTAACGGTTTATCCAGCCCAAGTTCCTGATAGGCGGCGTCATAGGTTGCCCGGGAAGCACTTTCACCAACGATGGCAAGAACAGGGTCGATCGGCATGACCCTGCCGATGATAAAGGTGACGAAGAGTAGACCGACCATGGTAATTAGTACTGTGAAGAGAGTGCTGCCAATTCCCCGCAGCCACGGAGGAATCGATGCTCTTCTTCGCTTGTTTCCAGATCTGTTTTCTATGGCCATTGCTTGTTAAAAAACCAGAGGAAAGAAGAAAAAAGCAAGGGGCGGGATAATACAATACTTCCCACCCCTTCTTCTTTGATTGAAGTGCTACTGAAAAGGTTAACTATTCAGGTGGAGTTGTAAATAGGCCCGGAAGTATCAGATGTTCGCTTTGAGGGATGCCATAAACCCATCCCTGGGGGCTTGACTGTGGCCGTCCGGGCCACAGACACCCTCAAATCGAACATCTGATACTTCCTTCTTGCTGAAGGTCATCCTACCTGAGCAGTTACGTTTATTTGGTAATTGGCCAATAAGATACGGCAGTGATTGCACCACCTGTATTCAGACCTTTCACGTTAGCACGCATACCGGTCTGCTCGATTTTCTGGAACATGATGGCAAATGGTGCACGCTCTTGATGTTCGCGCTGAATGGCCTGGTACATGGCCGCCCGTTTATCCCGGTCTCCTTCCTTAACTGCTGCCTTGGTAGCCTTAGACATTTCCGGGAGATACCATGCATTACGATAAGCCAGAAGCCCTGTTGCCTTGATTTCGTCAGAGTTATCAGGGTTATAGGCAAATGTTCCGGCATTGGTATTCGGATCCGGATAATCCGGTCCCCAGGCACCCACATAAATCTGGTGCTCACGGGCACGATACACAGCCAGTGTCTGTTTACCTGTACCTACTTCCAGAGTAACCTTGATACCCGCCTGACCAAAGGTGTTCTGCAGGGACTGGGCAATTTCAATACGTTCCTGAGCCTCACGAACATTGATCTTCAATTCGAAGCCGTCTGCAACGCCGGCCTCTTTCAACAGGGCCTTGGCCTTGGCAACGTCAAAGCTATAGGGTTTGTCATCAATCTCACCCAGATATGTGCGCGGCAGGAACGCCTGGTGGACTTTGTATTGTCCCTTGAGAAAGGAATCCTGCATACCTTTGTAATCGATGAGATATTTCAGCGCCTTAACAACCTTTGGTTTGGCAAGATTCGGATCTTTCTGGTTCATGGAAATATACATGATGCGACCGCGGAGGTCATCGTATACCGCCAGATCGGATTTCTTTTTAATGGCGGTGATATCCTGGGGATTCAGGTTTCGTGCCAGATCTATATCACCTTTTTCAAGCAACAACCGTTGGGTTGCTGATTCCATAATATGACGTACAATCACCTTCTTCATCTGCGGTGCACCCTGATAAAAATCAGGATTGGCTTTCAGCGTGTAGGACTCATTGGGTTTCCAGTTGACCAGTATATAAGCTCCGGATCCTGCAGAATTGGTTTTCAGCCAGTCATTCCCCATATCACCATCTTTTTCATGTGTCAGGACAGCCTTGGAATCGACAATACCGCCAATGGTAGAGGTAAGGCAGTTCATCACAAAGGAGGTAGCATATTTTTCATCTGTGGTGATCGAGAACGTCATGTCATCAATCAGTTTGATAGCCTGATCCGCATTCTCCACGGAAAATCCGAATTGGGTTAGAATAAATGCAGGAGTTTTATTGAGTTTGACTGCCCGCTGCAGGCTAAACACAGCATCCTTTGCCGTTACCGGATTACCGGAATGAAATTTTACTCCGGGACGCATCTTGAAGGTAATGGTTTTACCGTCTTCAGATACTGTCCAGCTTTCGGCCAGATCTGGTCCATAACCTTTACTAAGATCGGCCGGGTCAAAATTGACCAGCTTGCCATATACGTTACGGATGAGGTCAGATCCGGCAAATTCAAAAGACTGGGCCGGGTCAAGGGTCGTGATGTCGTCAATCCGATTGGCAATCACCAGCATGTTTGCCGGTGTTTTTGCATATATGGGATTAGCAGTTGCAAGAAGTGCAACTGCCGTTGCACTCAGAAGTAAATTTTTGAAAATATTCATTTTTCCTCCCTATTGTTGTGTTCTCCTTCATAGGAGAACAGGCATTGATAATGCTACCATCTATTATTTAATGAATATAATAGATAGCGAACATCAATACACGTTAATAAAAACAGTTCTGCCCTCTTTTATCTTTTTATGATTATTACTGCGATTGGTTTTAGTTTGGTCTATTGTGTAATGTATTAATGAATTTCCGGCCAAGTGCACTCAGGTCAGTTTCTCGTCCTGGGGTCAATTTTATAAGAGTGTTACAATCTTGAGACTTTCATTTCCGTTAATCGCTATGGAGATTGAGGACAGCAAAATGAAAATAACCGGGATTAGAAGTCAGGTTGTCTCCATTCCCCTTGTAACTACCTTCAAAACCGCACTCAGGTCTATTGATCAGATTGAGAATATTATTGTCACTGTTCTCACAGATTCCGGTCAGGTAGGCTTTGGCAGCGCAGCACCGGTGGCGGTGATCACCGGTGAAACGGTCTCTTCTATTATTGGAGGGATTGAGCATATAGGGGACAGTCTCAGGGGCATGGAAATCGCTGACTGGGAAAATATTTTCCAGCGCCTGAACAGTTGTATCATCGGCAATATGTCGGCTAAGGCGGCAGTGGATA
>JAUVON010000386.1 GCA_030599175.1 Desulfobulbaceae bacterium
CAACCACACCACTATGCTGAACGAACTTTTGCATCTGCACTCTCCTGAAATTATAACCGACTCATTAATGTACGCACATCGACAAAATACCCCTCAATTGCTGCTGCAGCAGCCATCAGCGGACTAACCAGATGAGTTCGCCCATGAAAGCCCTGCCTTCCCTCAAAATTGCGGTTCGACGTAGAAGCACAGTGCTCACCCTGACCCAGCTTGTCTGCGTTCATTGCCAGACACATTGAACAGCCGGGCTCTCGCCACTCAAAACCGGCTTCACGAAAAACCATATCCAGTCGCTCTCTTTCTGCCTGCGCCTTAACCAGGCCGGAACCGGGAACCACCAGAGCCTGCTTCACGGTGGATGCTACTTTACGTCCTTTAACTAATGCCGCCGCCTCTCGAAGGTCTTCTATACGACCATTTGTACAGGAGCCGATAAACACTCGATCCAACAAAATATCCGTGATCGGCTGGTTTGCCGACAAGCCCATATATACTAAAGCATGTTCGATACTCTGCCGTCTTGTCGCATCCGGTTCCTCTGCCGGATCCGGCACATTTCCATCCACCGGCAAAACCATCTCGGGAGAGGTTCCCCAGGTAACCTGAGGAATGACGGCGCTGCCGTCAAGGACAATCAGTCGATCAAATACAGCATCATCGTCACTGACAAACTGCTTCCAGGACTCAACCGCACGCTGCCAAAGTTCCTTACCGGGCGCGAAAGGACGTCCCTCCACATAGTCGATGGTGGTCTGGTCGACCGCCACCATGCCGGCACGGGCACCAGCCTCAATCGCCATATTACAGATGGTCATCCGACCCTCCATTGACAGATTGCGAATAACCTCACCGCCAAACTCAATAGCATACCCTGTACCGCCGGCAGTACCAATCTTACCTATTATCGCCAGCACAACATCCTTGGCTGTGACACCGGGGCCCAACCGGCCATCTACCCGAACCAGCATATTCTTCATTTTATTAGTAATTAAACACTGGGTGGCCAGCACATGTTCTACTTCTGAAGTGCCGATACCATGGGCCAAAGCCCCAAAGGCGCCATGGGTGGAGGTATGGGAATCTCCGCAAACCACAGTCATCCCCGGCAGAGTTGCCCCCTGCTCCGGTCCGACCACATGGACGATACCCTGACGTGTATCATTCATCTTAAATTCAACGATACCATATTGACTGCAGTTGTCGTCCAGTGTCTCTATCTGAATCCTGGAGACAGGGTCGACGATACCTGCTACACCTTTCGATCTCTCCCGGGGAGTAGTTGGCACATTATGATCAGGTGTTGCCAGATTGCCACTTAAACGCCATGGGGTTCTACCAGCCATCCTCAACCCCTCAAATGCCTGGGGAGAGGTTACTTCATGCAGCAAATGAAGATCTATATAGATGAGATCACCACCAGCCTCCTGCTGATGCACTAGGTGAGTGTCCCACAGCTTATCATAAAGCGTTTTACCAGCCATCGTTGTTCTCCTTTATTCCTGCAGCCTGTGTCAATGTTTCACATCCCGGCAAACCCGAAAATTTCATTTTCCCGAACTGACAGCATTACCAACCATTTACGAAAGGTTCAAGTTGATGTATAAAGTACAACAGTAAACACGAACAAAAATTAGTCTCCATCCCTCAGAAAAAAACAAACAAAGAGGTACTGCTATGACCGACTGTTTATTCTGCAAAATTGCTGCAGGCGACATCCCAGCCGAAAAACTCTACGAAGATGACGAAGTTCTGGCATTCAAGGATATTGCACCGCAGGCCCCTGTTCACTTTCTTGTTATTCCCAAAAAGCATATTGTCGACCCTTCCGATGTCTCTCAGGAAGACGAAAAACTCATTGGCAAACTTATACGCATCGGCTCACAAATTGCTGCAGAAAATGGTGTTAGCGATGGCTTCAGGATTATTTTCAATAACGGAGCCAAAGCCGGACAGGCGGTTTTTCACATCCATATGCATATCCTGGGCGGTAAAGACAGACCCTGGCCAATGTAGTAGTTGCCGGAACATATCATGACTGAGCTTTACCGTCTGGTTTCAACCTTAATGCAGGACACTTTTGCCATTACCATTTCTAACACAACTATACTTCCTCTCCTGATTGGAGCCACTGGCCTGCTGTTCTTTCTGCTCATTTTTACCCTGCTTCGCTTGTCGGTACTGAAAAAACAGCTGAAGATGGCGGAGAAACAATCCCTTTTGGCAGACGAAAAGATACGCACTGCAGAACAGCAGAATATCAGAGACCAGATACGTGTTGCGAAACTTATCACCCTGATAAAAAATGAAAGAAAGCATGGTGCGGAGAAACTCACCCTGCTGGAAGAAGCGAGAGACGAACTCAGCATGCATTTTTCCACTCTCGCCCAACAGATCCTCGAAGAAAAAAGTGTCCGATTCAGTGACCTGGGAAAAGAAAAACTTGATTCAGTACTGCAGCCTTTTAACCAGCAACTTCTGTCATTTAAACGGGATATAAACGAAATATACCTCAACGACACCCGTGAAAGAACTTCGCTTAAAAGAGAAATCCTACAACTAAGAGAGCTGAATCAACAGATCAACCAGGAAGCGATAAACCTTACCAGGGCTCTTAAAGGAGACACAAAACAGCAGGGAAACTGGGGAGAACTGGTATTAGAGCGTGTCCTCGAACAGTCCGGTCTTCGCGCCGGCCATGAATATGAAACCCAGGG
>JAUVON010000181.1 GCA_030599175.1 Desulfobulbaceae bacterium
AAGAGAAGAGGAAACTAAATTTTCTTTAAAAAAAGACTGGAATACTACTTTTGTGAAGTAAAAACCATAAACTAAAGAGATCTCTAATGCAGAGATCTCTGCTTGTGTTTAACACGGCTCTTAACTACTCTATTTTTTATAAAATGGAGTGTTTAGGAACTCGCAAATTTCATAGTGCGTGTTCCGTTAAATAAACAAAAAAGGAAAAAAGAATGTTTAGAATTAAAAAATTGATGTTGCCATTGGCGACAATGATCACTCTATCAGTATCTGCAAATGCAAATGCAGCCTCTACACTTTACTATGGTGGTGATATTTTAACTATGGAGGGAGATAAACCCCAGTATGCTGAATCAATTGTTACTAAAGACGGGAAGATAGCATTTGTGGGGAAACTAACAGAAGCACAAGAGAAATATAAAGATGCAACAAAGAGAGATCTGCAAGGAAAAGTAATGGTCCCTGGTTTTGTCGATGCACATGCACACTTTTATGCATTTGGTTCACAGGCAGTAGCTGCAAATCTATTGGCAGGGCCTGATGGTAAGGTTGAGAATATAGATGATATCGTCTCTACACTAAAAGAGTGGTCAAAAGGTCCAAACTTGAAGCGTACAGAAGGATGGATCTTAGGTATGGGATATGATGATGCGATGCTTGCAGAGGGAAGACACCCTACGAAAGAGGATCTTGATAAGATTTCTAAAGATATACCTGTAATGGTCACACATATCTCAGGACATTTTTGTGTACTCAACAGTGCGGGATTGAAAAAAGCAGGTATTACAGCGCAGAGTAAAGACCCAAAAGGAGGAAAGATCAGACGTATGGCTGATTCGCAAGAGCCTAATGGTGTACTCGAAGAGCTGGCAGCCATCCCTCTTATGATGAAAAGTATCTATCCTCATAGTAAAGAGAATGTTAAATATTTCCTCAAAAAGTCTGAAGAGACAGCAATGAAATATGGTATTACTACTGCTCAAGAGGGTCGAGCCATGGGTAACCATGAAGATATGATGATGTATGCTGAAGAAGAAGGCTTCAAGATAGATGTTATATCTTATCTTGATTATTCTATGAAAAACAATGTTAAAGGGATGACCTGTGCAGGGGCTGGTCATCATGAAAAGTCAGGTGAAGACTATACAAGAATGAAAACCCCTTGGGTAGGTAAGACCTATACAAATGGCTATCGTGTTGGCGGGATGAAGATTACTTTAGATGGTTCACCACAAGGGAGAACTGCATGGAGAACAAAACCGTATCTTTTGCCACCGGATGGACAAAAAGAAGGGTATGTGGGGTATCCTGCATTTGATGATGATAAAGAGTTAGAGGAGCTTTACGGGCTTGCATTTAAACATGATTGGCAGGTATTGACCCACATGAATGGAGATGCCGCGGTAGATCAATTCATTAGAACCATGGGCGCAGCAGCTAAAAAATATGGCAATGACGATAGAAGATCTGTCCTTATACACGGTGTACTTATGAGAAAAGACCAGATTGATGCATTAAAAGCGCTTAAGGTCATTCCCTCTATGTACACAATGCATACTTTTTACTGGGGTGACTGGTATAAAAAAATCATAGGTAAAGATGCTGCACAATTGATTGCTCCTGCCAAAACATTCATAGAAAAAGGGTTTAATCTTACCATACATACAGATGCACCTGTGGCATTGCCAAATCAGATGACCATTGTCAGTGCCAGTGTAAACCGTACATCAAGATCTGGTACAGTCATGGGGCCTGATGAACGTATCACGCCGTATCAGGCACTGCAAGGTATCACAATCAATAGTGCATATCAGAGCTTTGAAGAGGACAGGAAGGGGTCTCTCAAAGTAGGGAAACTTGCTGATCTGGTCATCCTTTCAGATAATCCTCTCAAGGTCGATCCGACGAAAATCAAAGAAATCACGGTGCTAGAGACTATCAAAGAAGGTAACACGGTTTACCGGAAGAATTGATAAACATTCTGCGAGGTAACAGAAAAAAATGGCTTCGTTTTATAATAGTATTGTAAACGGGAAAATGGAATGAATACTAAACGTCGTACTGTATGTGGATTGGGTATTGTGCTGGGTTATGCAGCTCTGCTGCTTATGCTCTCGGGCTGTAGTGCGCATTATCCAGAGAATCCCTCCTTGGACAGCAGGATAGATAACAGTGGCTACCACACCGGAAACCCCACTCTCGGGCCATTGAACAGTGAAGAGATACTCCTGTTGCTGGCCTTTTCAGGCGGAGGTACACGGGCTGCCGCATTTTCGTATGGTGTTTTGAAAGAACTTTCCCAAGCCTCGCTGATGTTGCATAATAAAACGCTCAATCTGGCTGACGAGGTGGATGTAATTTCATCTGTTTCCGGCGGCAGTTTTACCGCAGCATATTTTGGCCTGTTCGGGGACCGAATTTTTGAGGATTTTGAAACGAAATTTTTGCGGCGGGACCTGCAGGGTGAACTCACCGACAGGATTCTCTTCAGCCCCTCAAGATGGACGGATATGGCCTCCGATTTTTACGGGCGCAGTGATCTTGCCACCGAACTGTATGATGAAACGATATTTGACGGAGCGACGTTTGCTGATCTTGCGACGGCAAAGGGCCCCATGATTATTATTAACGCCACGGAGATGACACTTGGTACCCGTTTCCAGTTTACCCAAACCTACTTTGATATCATCTGCTCGGATTTGTCCCAACTTCCAGTTGCAAGGGCTGTCACTGCGTCATCGGCTGTTCCTGTGCTCTTCAGCCCGGTGTCCCTCACGAACCGTGCCGGATCTTGTGGATGGCAGTCTCCAGAGTGGATGCAAAAGGCAATGGTCCAGCCGGAGAGAACCAATCGCCTGTATAACCTGGCAGCTAATATGGACTCTCTCAACAACAGAAAAGAGCGTCCTTATCTGCACCTGCTGGATGGAGGGTTGGCCGACAACCTTGGACTGCGAAGTATATTGGACGCTGTATTACGATACGACAGTTTTAGCGAGGCCATAAAAGAGCTGGGACTTGAACAAACCCGCAAGGTAATCGTACTGCTGGTAAACGCAGAGACTGTGCTGGATATCGAGTCCAGCCGATTGCAGCGGATTCCGACATTTGCCTCGGTACTCAATGCTGCAACCTCTGTTCCCCTGCAGCGTTACAGTTTTGAAACAGTGGCCCTTTTGCAAAGCCGTCTCCAGGAATGGGAACGACAGTCGCTGGAGGATGAATGCGGAGAATCCCGGGATGAAAAATGCCGGGGCGTTTCCCTTGACTTTATCGAGGTCAACTTTAGTGAGCACCCGGATCCGGAAGAGAGAATGTATCTTAAAACCCTGCCGACTACTTTTGCGCTTGACGGTGAAGCGGTGGATCGACTGATTGATGCTGGCGGGTTAATATTGCGAAATAATAGTGTGTTCCAGAAAATATTGACTGAATAATTTATAAACACCAAAACTCATGTTTCTATAGCCTTAGCGCATGGCAATTGACATCGAACATCACATATTTTTTTCAATTTCTCGATTACACTGTTCATCTGCCTCAATCATATATTGCTGAAATATCTGAACTACAGGTGACTGGGAGTAACGTGTAAGGCTTATCAAGCCATAATGAGAATTTAATTCCGGCGTGGAGATTGGGAGGAGAACAAGTTCTTGTTTGTGGATGCTGCAATTTAATATAGGACGGGTGATCAGCCCAACTGCATCACTTTCTGCAACAATATCCGAAAGCACTTTCAGGTAATCACACTGGAGTACTGCGCAGGGTAAATCTTTTATACTGTCAAGCTGCAAGCCAACACTCCGAGCCAATACATTGAGTAATGCCTCGGGGAACCACATCGTTGCCAAGGGATAGGAGAAAACATCCTTCACTGTCGGGTCTGTTTTTTCAGTCAATGGATGACTTCTGCGGCAACAGAAATAACCCTGTTGTTGTGGCAGCATGGTGATATTCAGCTCTGATTTGTCCTTAAGCATCCTCGTGTCGGCCACAAAGAGATCAAGTTTCCGGTTATGCAACATCGTCAACAGATTTGGCGTTCGATCAACGATGATCTGAACATTGACCCTGGGATAATTCCTGCTGAACCGTGCTACTGCCTTGCCAAGAGAAACCTCTGCAGGTAGAGGTCCACTCCCTATTACCATCTCCCCGGATTCCAACCCCTGCAGCTGATTCAGATCCCGTTCCACGATACTTACATCCTGCAGAATCGGTCCACCTCGCTTGAGGAGGAACTTCCCAAACACTGTTGGTGTTACGCCTTTTCTGGATCGATCAAAAAGCTTACATCCCAACTGTTCTTCGAGAGTAGAAACAGCTCTGCTCAGAGCAGGCTGAGAAATATTCAATTTTTGCGCTGCCCTGGCAAAATTTTTTGTGTCACCAATGGCCTTAATCAATTGCAAGTGTCGTAGACTTATTTTCATAACAAAAAGGTATCACGTTGATGAGTTAATTGCATTAGACAAAATGCTTGCTGTGCATTAATGTCTATTTTAAGAATGATTATTGTTCTGTTGAGATATTGCTTGTTCTTCTAATTTATTGTTTATACAGATAAAAAATGAAATAGATTATTGTGTTGGATTTTATCTGACACAATTTCTCATTTAAAGAGGTGCTCTAGATGAAAGCTTTGCTCCAATCCCTGACATTATTTCTTGTTTTTTTCTTTCCTCTGGTCGCCTTTGCAATATCTCCACTTCCATCTTGGAATGACGGAACAAGCAAGCAAGATATTATCAATTTTGTCACAGCAGTGACTGACAAGTCGAGTTCTGACTATGTTGATCCTCGTGAACGCATAGCTGTTTTTGACAACGATGGTACCCTCTGGTCGGAGCAGCCAGCCTATTTTCAACTCTATTTTGCCATGGATCGTGTAAAGGCGATGGCCACAGACCATCCGGAATGGAAAAACCAGCAACCGTTTAAGGCCGTGCTGGATGGCGACATGAAGGCGCTTGCCGCATCCGGTAAAAAAGGTCTGATCGAACTGGTAATGACCACCCATGCCGGTATGAGCACTGATGAATTTACAGCAATTGTTCTTGACTGGCTGCAAACCGCAAAACACCCCACCTTAAACAAGCCATACACCGAACTGGTTTTCAAACCCATGCTTGAACTGCTGAATTATCTGCGGGCAAACGATTTTAAGACCTTTATTGTTTCCGGCGGCGGTATTGAATTCATGCGCCCCTGGGTTGAGGGAGTCTATGGAATTCCGCCTGAACAGGTAGTAGGCAGCTCCATTGTTACCAAATTTGAAATACGGGACGGAAAACCGGTACTGGTGCGGGAAGCAAAGCTCAACTTTATAGATGACAATGTTGGAAAACCTGTAGGGATCAATCTGCATATCGGTCGCCGCCCGATCTTTGCCTTTGGCAATTCCGACGGTGATCTGCAAATGCTGCAATGGACGACTCTGGCCGGGGAAGGCAAACGCTTTGCAGGTATTGTCCACCATACCGATAGAGAACGTGAATTTGCCTATGACAAGGATTCCCACATGGGTCGTCTTGATAAAGCATTAATCGAAGCAGTGAAACATGGTTGGACCGTGGTCGATATGAAAAAAGAATGGAATGTTATCTATCCGTGATAATCACGAAATTGTCACGACAAAGCAAAAAGAAAAAATGGAGGTTTTTATGCGACTGAAACATGTTCTATGTGCAGCCACAGCTCTTGCCCTTTTTTCCTGGGTTGGAAATGTTGCTGCAGCCGACAAACCCAACATCCTGGTTATTTGGGGTGACGATGTTGGTATGTATAATATCAGTGCTTATCACAACGGCATGATGGGAGGAAGGACGCCGAATATTGATCGCTTAGCCGACGAGGGTGCTCTTTTTACTGATGCCTATGCCCAGCAAAGCTGTACTGCTGGTCGAGCCTCGTTTATTCTTGGCCAGCACCCTTTCCGTACAGGACTGTTGACCATTGGTATGCCGGGTGCAAAGCAGGGGATTATGGATAAGGATCCAACTATTGCCGAATTACTGAAAAATCAGGGCTATGTCTCCGGACAGTTCGGCAAGAATCACCTGGGAGACCGGGAC
>JAUVON010000360.1 GCA_030599175.1 Desulfobulbaceae bacterium
AACCTGGTATCTATGAAACATATAAACTGGGACAAGAACTTCTTCAAGCGTTGCTAGAGGAGCATTAACACGTATTTTCTTTTCTGAAAAGTTTTTAAGTGCAATCGAACGTATTTTCATAATGCGCTCGAGTTCATCTACCGGATGCTTGCCATTATCCCAGACATTAGCTAACGGATGAGCGCTTCTCGGGCCCGCATCCTGACTGGCCAGAAAATACAATCCACGGGAAAATGCTCTGTTGAGTATAGCCTTAAGCTCTTTTTCTTCGTCAACTCCTTCGGGAAAATCCTGGTAGCCATAGGCAATGGAAACCTTATCCCACTCTCCGATCCCTGTATCATAGGCATCAGATAGATCCAGCGATCCATCTTCGTTGATTTTCACCAATGGATGAGGATAATCCATCACAGAAGCTCTGTTGTTGACGCTTGAGGCGTAGTTATGACCCAGTCCGAGTGTATGGCCTACTTCATGGCAGGAAAGCTGTCTGATCCGGGCCAAAGCCATTTCCAGCATTTCTGGAGAGACTTTTTTTCCCTCTTCATAATCTGCGATCAACCCCTCTGCGATCAGGAAATCCTGACGAACTCGCAACGAACCAAGGGCGACATGTCCTTTTATTATTTCCCCTGTTCGTGGATCTCTGACTGAACTGCCATAAGACCAGCCTCTTGTTGACCGGTGAACCCAGTTGACAAGATTGTATCTGATATCCATCGGGTCTGCGCCTTTTGGCAGCAACTTTGCCTGAAAAGCATTTCTGTATCCTATAGCTTCGAATGCTTCATTCCACCAGCTTGCTCCCTCGATAAGTGCTGAACGTATCGGTTCAGGCGCACCGCGATCAATGTAATAAACAATGGGCTTCACAGGATCGCTTATCTTCGCCCTAGGATCTTTCTTGTGCAATCTATGACGGGAGATAAATCTTTTTATTATTGGTTCTTCTACTGGGGTGGCGAAGTCCATGTAAGTCATCCCGGAAAAGTTTGAACGAGGATCATAGATTCGCGGTTTATAGGTGTTGTCCGGAAGCTGGATGAAAGAGTAATGCTGCCTGAGGGTGATCGAGGTAGGGTCTGATGCAACGCTCCTGACAAAACGACCAGGATCTGTAGCTGTAAAAGTCAAAATTGACTCAATTTCCGTGTTATACGGAAAATTCCTTGTATTCTGTAAATAGATGGCGGATCTCGTGAGATCGAGTTTATAATTTCCCTGATTAGTCCGTTTAAGTCTGCCGATTGCGTTGTGCGCATCACGCAAAAAGAATGAACTGCCATCAACCAGCACCCGGCCTTTTTCCTCTGCTTCGACTTCAAACCCCCAAACAACCGATTTAGCGAATGCATCCTCTACAGCTTTTCGTTCATCAGGATTATCAGTGATTGCCCGAAAAGAGTAATTCGGCTGGATTAAAAGTATTTTCGGACCGATCCGGTGAAACTTTACTATTCGCGTTCCGCCCAGTTGGCTACGGTCAAGCCCAACATCATTTGAACCGAGACCAGCAGGAAGAGAGTTCACATACAGAAATTCCGAATCAAGCTTATCGATTTCAAGCCAGATTTTGCCTGTCTTTGCATCCCAATAAAATGTGAAATACCCGGGATATTTTTTCATACCGGAAGTTTTTTTACTTATTGACTGCGGCTGTGCGAAAACAAAAGAACCGGCGCCAATAAGAAGAATAAGAAAGCACAGTGAAGATAAAAATTTTTTCATGATAATCCTCCTTTCAATAATTGATCTCTATATTAAAAAATTTGATATCACAAGAGCAATTCGATGTCAAAAAAAAGGTTTATGGGGGCTGTTCAAAAGCGAAATAATGCATAAACTTGCAGGATTGTATATTTCTTTATATCAAGGATTCGGAAACGCTTCCGTCAGAGCCCTAAATTATTATTCGTATATTTAGTAATGAGTAATTTACGCAGGTCGCGGTACATATTTACAGTTTTTTCCATGCTTAACCTAGTGTAATCAGTCAAAAATTTTTTAGCTTGCTTTGGATTCTTCTTGTATAATTCAAAAGCTTTTTTATCGATGGATGGCAGTTTTTCAAAAAACTCCGCTTCTAATGGATCGCGAACCGCCTGTAAATCCTTTATGGCTTCTTGCCATCTCAGATAAAGAAGATTATCAACAAAATCAATCGCCCATCGAGCAGAGTCCTCGCTAAATTTATCCGGATTGTAGGTTTTATACAAAGGAGAAATCTTTTGAACTCCAGCATAGATAGGGACATACGTGCTGACATGTTGGTTGTCGAGGTAAAACCAATAAACTCCGCCTACTGGAGCAGGCAGCCACCCTCTTAATTGGGCGACCATACCGTATCCTCCCCTGGATACGTTACGCCGCCAGGTAATATCAAGCAATTCTCTCATATCTCTGGTTGGAAACGGAGTAGTCAAAGGGCTTTTAACCAAGCCACCTTTTCCATCTGGTACAAGCCAGTCAGCGTCTGCGGTCATGTCATAGATTGTTCCCTCAAAAACAGACCGCTGGAAGGCAATCACATCTTGGACGGATAGCTTCTTTTCTGGCTTGGCTGAGAAAGGGTAATACGATATGGGCTCAAGATACTGATGGTATGCATTGTATCCGCTAAAAGACGATAGAAGCTTTTTCTTGGGCCATTCCTTAAGGGATGGAGCAACTGTACTGTAAAAAAGCCATAAGCGGCTTAGCCCCCATTCTCTTAGTATCGGGGAGTAAGCTTCCTGCCAGATAAAGGGCTTTCCACTTTTCGGATCATACCAACCATGATCGATAGCCACCTGCATGTAATTCTTCGAAGCCATAAAGTAATCAGGATTGTCAAGGTCGATTTCCTTAATTATGCTCCAGTTGGGAACAATCGTTACATGGTCATCCGGTACTCTCTGAGCAGCCCAAATCGCGCCAAGCTTTCCGCTCTCAGGTTCCCAGTCAGGACCAACGCTGAATACCTCTAATACCCAGGCTTCATTCGGGTCAGCAATACAGAGCGCCTCAGATTCCAGCTCAGTGGAGGGTAG
>JAUVON010000130.1 GCA_030599175.1 Desulfobulbaceae bacterium
ATGTGAATATCCTGGGATGCGGCATATTTGCCGCTGTTTCGGGTTCTTCTGCGGCAACTGCGGCAACCATTGGTAAGATGTCCATTCCTGAGCTTGCCAAGCGCAAATATCCTGAAAATATGATTATCGGCACCCTTGCCGGTTCCGCCACCCTGGGGCTGCTTATTCCGCCGTCAATTATTCTTATCGTTTATGGAGTGGCAACTGAACAGTCCATTGCCAGGCTTTTTATTGCCGGTGTTCTTCCGGGTTGCCTGCTTGTAGCTCTTTTTATCGGCTATGTTATGCTTTGGTCACTGTTTCATCCCGGCAGCATCCCTGCTGGGGAGGAGGCTTTACCACTTAAAGAAAAAATAGTGCGTGCCAGGCGGTTGATCCCGGTTGTGCTTCTGATAGGCGGTGTTATCGGTTCTATCTATTCCGGCATTGCCTCTCCTACTGATGCCGCTGCTGTCGGCGTTTTGCTGGCCCTGGTTTTATCGTGGTATACCGGTACCCTCTCTAAACAGACTTTCCTTGAGGGACTGATGGGGGCGACCAAAACATCCTGTATGATCGCTTTTATTCTCGCCGGTGCCGCCTTTTTGACTGTTGCTATGGGGTTTACAGGGATTCCGAAGATGCTTGCCGGCTGGATTGGTACACTTGAGCTTTCCTCCTATGCCCTGTTGGGTGCTTTAACCATTTTTTTTATTATTCTCGGATGTTTCCTCGATGGAATCTCAGTGGTCGTCCTTACCACCTCCGTCATAATGCCGATGATTGAACAGGCAGGGATCGATCCTCTCTGGTTTGGTATTTTTGTAGTTATCGTGGTGGAGATGTCACAGATAACGCCACCTGTGGGGTTTAACCTTTTTGTTATTCAGGGGTTGACAGGAATGAATATTTTAAAGGTGGCCTACGCTGCAGCCCCATTCTTTCTGCTGCTTCTCGCCGGACTTGGTATTATTGTTATGGTACCGGAAATTGTTACACTCCTGCCTGAAATGATGAGTGGCTGACTCGGAGGCTGTCCGAGAATGCATTTCCCCCCAACTCTTCGTTATTTCCATAAAAATAATGCTCGTAATATCAATTATATGACTGTGCTTATTTTTTTGAAAAGCCTCGACTTGAGAATAAATGCCTATTCTCGGACAGCCTCCTGGTAGAAAATTGTTGAGAAAATAATCCTAACCCGACTCGCCGGAAAACTTTCAGTCACGCTGGATAAGTACCTTGAAAGTAAATGGAACAACATAATTTCAAAATATACTCCCTGGTTTCTTGTTTTTTATGACAGAAGTTCAAGAGTAAGGTACTAATAGGATAAGAATTATTTTTATCATTTTTATCACAATATCAGAGGGGAGTTCCCATGCGCTGGGAAAGAGGACGCAGAAGCAGCAATGTTGAAGATCGTAGAAGCAGCAGGGTTCCCCGCGGGGTAAAAAGTGGTGGGATCGGTATTCTACTGTTGGCATTGGTTGGTATGTTTTTTGGGATAAATCCTTTGACTGTTTTAAATGTTGGAAATACGATCCAGGAAAAGCTGCCGGCACCCCAAAGCGCAGGGCCGTACCAGCCCACTGCTGAAGAACAGAAGCAAGCTGAATTCATTGCCGTGGTGCTGGCCGATACTGAGGATGTCTGGAACCAGGTTTTCAGGGAGAACGGTGGAACTTATCAGGAACCCACCCTGGTCCTGTTCAGCGGCTCAGTGCAGTCAGCATGTGGTTATGCCCAGGCTGCCATGGGGCCTTTCTACTGCCCCGGTGATCGCAAAGTGTATCTCGACCTCTCCTTTTACAGGGATTTGCAGGTAAAAATGAATTCTCCTGGTGATTTTGCCCGTGCCTATGTGGTAGCCCATGAAATTGGCCATCATGTACAGAAACTGCTGGGCATCAGTGATAAAGTTCATGAACTGCAGCAAAGACTCTCAAAGAATGATTATAACAAGGTTTCAGTACGGCTGGAGTTACAGGCGGATTGTTTTGCCGGGGTCTGGACTAACCGCGCTGATCAGATACGAGGGATTCTTGAACCCGGTGATATTGAAGAGGCGTTGAACGCGGCTAGTAATATTGGCGATGATAGGCTGCAGAAGCAGGCCCGGGGGTATGTCACTCCCGATTCCTTTACCCATGGCAGCTCGGCCCAACGGGTTCGATGGTTTACGCAGGGGTATAAAAGTGGTGATATGAACAGCTGCGATACCTTTAATGCCCAGAATTTATGATGGTATCGTAAAAACTGAAGCGGGCTACTCCGCATACCCAAACGCTCCAGTATATCACCACAGAGAAAAGAAAATCTTTTCTCTGTGAACTCTGTGGGCTCTGTGGTTTAAGTTTCTTGTTTTTTATGATAGAGGTTAAGGACTAAGGTACTAAGTTTTATCATTTTTCTCTACTATCAGGGGGATATATCCATGAAAAGAATAACCTGTTTCTTCTGTATTGCATTTTTATTTGGTGTCAGCCAGATGGCCATGGCTGCCCAGACAATTAAGTTAGGTGTGGTGACCAAACCCGGTTCGGCGCAAAATATTGTGGCGGAGAAGTTCAAAGAACTGGTCGAGCAGCGCTCAAGTGGCGCCTATGAGGTCAAGATCTACCATTCCAAGTCCATTGGCAATGAGACTGAAATCCTGCAGCAGATCCAGATGAACACTATCCAGATGGGGGTGATAACCGGTGGTCCTTTTGATACCTTTGATCCCATTGTCCGGGTGATCAATTATCCGTTTCTGTTTAAAGATGGTGCCCAGGCCGATGCCATTCTTGATGGTCCTCTGGGCAAAGAGATCCTGGATGATCTGGCAACTGTTGGATTTAAGGGGCTCTGTTTTTCAGAAAACGGTTTTCGTAACCTGACCAATAATAAACATGCGGTCAAGACTGCAGATGAAATTAAGGGCCTTAAGATCAGGGTTATGGCTTCACCACTGCATAAGGCCATCTGGCAATCCCTCGGCGCAAACCCCACCCCCATGCCGTGGCCTATTTACACTGAGCTTGAGCAGGGCGTTATCGATGGGCAGGAAAACCCACTCTGGGTTATGGAGGTGTATAAATTTTTTGAGATCCAGAAATATATGACCCTTACCCGCCATGTCTATTCACCCCATATCGATGTGGCATCCATGATCTGGTGGAAGACACTGAAACCGGCTGACCAGGAGATGATCGGCAAGGCCATATATGAAGCTGCTCTGTTTCAGCGCAAGGATAATCGGGATAAGGATGGTGCTCGTCTTGCTCTTCTCAAGGAAAAGGGGATGACGGTTGAAGAACAGCCTGACCTTGCCACCTTTAGAGCCAAGGTTGCCGACTTGAAAGATATGGATTTATTTAAGGAACCCAAGGTTCATGCGCTGCTGTTAAAGATCATGGAAGCGACCAAATAAGCATATCACCCATATCTCGTGTTAGGCTTTCTTGAAAAAATCTGTGCTGCTGTGAACCAGGCCATCGAATATTCCCTCTTTGGTCTGGGGTTTTCGATGGCCATCCTGGTGGCAGTCCAGGTTTTTTGCCGTTATGTGCTGAATTCCTCCCTGTTCTGGTCCGAAGAACTGGCCCGTTATATGCTTGTATGGCTCAGCTTTCTGGGGGCTACGGTTGCTTATTATCGCAATCTGCACCCCGGAGTTGATGCCTTTACTTCCCGGATATCACCGGAAAAACAGCGTATCACGCGGTTGCTTGTCCATGGATCCTCAATGACTTTGGCTTTGATTATGATTGTTTCGGGCAGTCAGTTTGCCTGGTTTGTCCGTATGCAGATTTCCCCGGCCCTGGCTATCCCTAAATGGATTATTTTGGCAGTGATTCCGGTTAGCGGAGCAATTTTCTTTGTCTATGCACTGGCTTTTTTCCTGAAAACCTTGCAGCGGGTGCAGTCGTGACTTCGGAAATACTGCTTATTACCCTGCTTCTCTTTTTTGTGATCAATACGCCGATCGCTATTGCCATTGGTATGAGCTCGGTGCTCACCATCCTGATCCAGGGAGATTTTCCCCTGATGATGGTTGCCCAGCGCATGTTTTCAGGAACCGATTCCTTTCACCTGATGGCCGTCCCACTGTTCATGTTTGCAGGCGTGCTTATGGAGGCAGGGGGTATCAGCCGCAGGATCATTGACTTTGCCAATGCCCTTGTGGGTTGGCTTCCAGGCGGACTGGCCGCGGTGACCATTGTTTCTGCCATGTTCTTTGCCGGTATTTCCGGTTCTGCTGCTGCAGATGCTGCAGCGGTGGGTGCGATTCTGATCCCGGCTATGAAAAAGTCAGGTTATGATTCTGATTTTGCTGCAGCCGTACAGGCTTCCGGTGGTTCCATCGGGGTTATTATTCCCCCCTCCATCCCTATGATCATCTTTGGTTTTCTTACCGGTGCTTCGATCGGTCAGCTCTTTGCCGCAGGGATTTTTCCAGGTATCCTTATCGGATTGTCACTTATTCTGGTTTCCACATTAATCTCGCTGAAATATGACTATTCTGCAACTGCCTCTTTTTCCCTCGCAGAACTTTGGAAAACCTTTCGGCGTGCCCTGCTGGCAATGGGAGCTCCAATAATTATCCTGGGCGGTATCCTGACGGGAGTTTTTACCGCTACTGAATCTGCTGCAGTTGCAGTTGTCTATGCCTTGCTGGTGGGTATGTTTGTCTACCGGAAAATAAAAATCCGCGACCTTTTTCCCCTGTTCCGGGACGGTGCAGTGACCTCGGCTATTGTGATGTTTATTATTGCCATGGCCTCCATTTTCAGCTGGATTGCAGCAATCGAAGATATTCCAGCCCAGCTGGCAGGGGGACTACTCTCGCTGAGTGATAATCCGGTTATCCTGCTGTTGCTGATCAATCTGGTGTTGCTTATTGCCGGTACCTTTGTCGAAACCACTGCTGCACTGATTCTACTGGTACCCATGATCACCGCTATGCAGCCTTCTCTGCATATCGATCTGATCCAGCTAGGTGTGATAGTTGTTACCAATCTGGCAATTGGTATGCTTACTCCCCCAATGGGTATCTGCTTGATCGTTTCCTGCTCCATCTCCGGAGACAGCCTGGGGGCTGTCAGCCGCCGTGTACTTCCGTTCCTTGCAATTCTGATCGTTGATCTGCTGATTATCACCTTTTACCCACCGCTAACCATGTGGATGGCAGGGGTAGTTGCAGGGTAAAAGAATTTTGCTCTTATAGGGATGATGCGGCCCGTGAGGCCTGATCATAGAGGCCGGACATAAGGCGAAGGAGTGCGGCCGCCTGACTGATCTCTGAACCTTCCTGGCTCAGGGTACGGTAGGCTGAGGTTAAACATTGTTCCCGAACTTCCCGGTATCGTGAACAGGTCTCCTTCCCTTTCTCTGTGGCAAAATAAAGGATCTCCTTGCCATGTTTCTCCCGGGCGACAAGTTCTGCCTTCACCAGTTTTTTCAAGGAGTAGTTGACGGTATGCTGATCTTCTATATGGAGTACAAAGCATATATCAACCAGCTTTTTTTTGCGGTCTCTGTGATTGACATTGTGCAGTACCAGAACATCGAGAGGGCTGAAATCTGAATATCCGGCAGCATGCATACATCGTGTCATCCACCTGGAAAAAGCGTTGTAAGCGATGATCATTCCATATTCAAATTCGCTCAACGGCCAGCTGTCAGGAGATGTGAGATGCTCTGATGAGACAATGGGGGCCAGTGGATTTATGTCTGATAATTTTTTTTTGTCGTTCATAATGGAATCATTTCTCTTTTTCTTCCTGCAGCAATTTATAATTGATACTGTCAACAAGAGCCTGCCAGCTGGCTTCAATAATATTCACAGAAACCCCCACGGTGCCCCAGGAGGAATTATTGTCTTTGCTTTCAACCAGGACTCTGACCCGTGCCTGAGTTCCGCGTTCTCCCGAGAGCACTCGAACCTTATAGTCGGTAAGTTCAATTTTTTCCAGACAGGGGTAAAAACGGGTTAACGCTTTACGAATAGCCTTGTCCAGAGCATTTACCGGACCGTCACCCATGGCAGCGGTATGTACTTCGCTGCCGCCGACAAAGAGTCGGATAGTAGCTTCCGTGAGAGTCGGCTTATCCATTCTATATTTATGATTCATTACCCGGAAGGTTTCAAATTTGAAGTAGTTCCGTTGCAGTCCCAGGGCTCTTCGCATCAGCAGTTCAAAACTGGCTTCAGCTCCCTCATACTGGTAACCCAGATTTTCAAGTTCTTTTAATTCGCTGATGATGGTTGAAATGACCGGGTCATCGGAAGAGATCTTGAGGTTCCACTGTTTTGCCTTATGCAGGATATTGGAACGTCCTGATTGATCTGAAATAAGTATTCGGCGTATGTTTCCAACCTTGTCCGGGGGGATGTGTTCATAGGTAAGCGGGTTCTGTTTTACTGCACTGACATGGATACCACCTTTATGGGCAAATGCGGATTGACCTACATATGGTTGATATCGGTTATGGGGAAGGTTGGCGAGCTCGTTTACATACCGTGAAGTGGAGTATAACCTGTCTATATGTTTCCTCACTTCACACTCGATGCCCATCTTGAAAACAAGGGCAGGGATGATGGAGGTGAGGTTGGCGTTGCCGCATCTCTCGCCAAAACCGTTAATAGTTCCCTGCACCTGTTTCACTTTTGTTTCAGCTATTGCAAGCAGTGAGTTGGCAACAGCGGATTCGGAGTCGTTATGAGCGTGTATACCGAGCGCAACGGTTTTTCCCTGATCTGCAAAATGGCTCTTTACCGTATTTATTATTGCCGGCAGTTCATGGGGCAGGGTGCCGCCATTGGTATCGCAGAGGATGAGGGTTTCGGCACCGCCATCAACAGCATTTTCAAGGGTAAGAAGTGCATACTCCCGGTTGTTCTTAAAACCGTCAAAAAAATGTTCAGCATCATAAAAGAGATGGTCAACATGGGGGCGGAGATAACTCAGTGTATCCCTTATAATCTGCAAATTGTCTTCCAGTTCAATACGCAGGGCGTCATGGACATGGATATCCCAGCTCTTTCCAAAGATAGTGATGACAGGTGTTTTGGCGGCAAGTAGTGCCTGCAGGTTAGGATCTGTTTCGGGACTGTTTTTAAAATGACGGGTAGAGCCGAACGCGGCAAGCTTTGCATGCTTTAGTTTCACCGACTGCATTTTATTAAAATATTCAACTGACAGAGGATTTGATCCGGGCCATCCTCCTTCAATATAGTCGATTCCAAGCTTATCAAGGGCTATTGTAATGCGAATTTTATCCTCAACGGAAAGATTAAAATTTTCTGCCTGGGTTCCGTCCCTGAGGGTTGTGTCATAAAGTTCTACTTGCTGGGTCATATCTGTTCCTTTTAACAATGACAACGCGATAGGTGAAGATAAAAGACTTCCCATAATATGCAAAATTGAGAAAAAATTAAAGAGCAAAAATTTC
>JAUVON010000366.1 GCA_030599175.1 Desulfobulbaceae bacterium
CCGAGGTTCACTATCCGGTGGCTGGCCTGCCTTGCCGGAACGGGACTTTCACCCGTTGGAATACACGACCTTGCCCGGCCGCACTACGAAACCATCACAGATGAAAAACACAAATTACGAGAGTATATTACTTCATAGATTTATTATTTGATGCCGAAATTTACGGATATGCGATTGTTTATATAATCGTCTAACCTTTCCAGGATAAGTGCCATGGAAGTTTATTCAACCAGATATTTTTAAACGACCTTCCTCAGTTTCTTGTTTTTTATTGCAGAAGTCCTGGAATAAGGCACTAATTATATACAAAATACGACCTAAAACTATCAGTAAACACTTGTTCATTGACTGCAGTTTTTTCTCATAACACAACATCAGTGCATCCAAAGATGTTGACCCGAAAAAATCCGGCCGATCAGGGAAGAGTTGAGGCTATCTTGAAATTGAGCGAATTGCCAGGGTAACCAAAGGCTATAGCGTAAGAGCTGATATTATGTTTTGATAAGATTATTTATCCCATTTTCTCACACTGAAAGGGAACCTAATGCCTGAGAAAGATCCCGTTCAACGACTGCGAAGATTATCGGGCCTGATAGGCGATACCCCTCTTCTTGCAATCGAATTCATGTTTCGAGATAAGAAAAGGAAGATCTATGCCAAAGCCGAGTCTTTCAACTTGACCGGCAGCATCAAAGATAGAATGTCTTACACCATCATGGAGAAGGCTTATATCCGGGGGACTCTCAAGGAAGGCTATTCTATTATTGAGGTTTCAAGCGGTAATACCGGTATTTCTTTTGCAGCACTAGGTCAGGCCCTTGGACATAGGGTAACCATTTTCATGCCTGACTGGGTGAGCTGTGAGCGTAGAAAACTCTTAGAGGCTTTCGGTGCGGAGATCATTCTTTTCAGCAAAGGAGAGGGAGGATTCCCTGACTACATAGGCCGGGCTGAAGAGCTGTCCAGATCCACTGAGAACAGTTTTATTCCGGCACAATTTTCAAATGACGACAATACAGAGGCGCATTATACAGCAACCGGTCCGGAAATCTGGCATCAATTGCGATCTCGCACGATCTTCCCGGATGCTTTTGTTGCAGGTGTTGGAACAGGCGGTACCATCATGGGGACAGGACGTTTTCTCAAGGAGTGCAATCCTGCTATCCGACTTCATCCCCTGCAACCGGCTGGTTCCCCTTTTCTCTCTGTAGAGAACAAAGAGGGAGGGCATAGAATAGAGGGAATTGCCGATGGCTATATTCCGCCCATCCTTGATCTGCAGGATCTTGACAGCATAATTAGCGTGGATGATGGCGACGCGATCCTGATGGCCCGGAAACTTGCGGCTGAACTGGGACTCGGTGTAGGTATCTCTTCAGGAGCAAATTTCCTGGGCGCCCTGGAGGTTCAAGAGCATATGGGAAACAATGCGGCAGTCGTTACTCTTTTTCCCGATGACAACAAGAAATATCTCAGCACAGATCTTTTTCGAAAGGAGCCGCTACAAGACTGGTTTTTATCTCCGCATGTTACCCTTCTTGGAGTTGAGTCTTATGCAGGAAGCTATTGTAAATCTCACTTGCCGCAGAAATGATGCTTACAACAACGTATCAACGTAGTTGTTCACGCTTGATATACCAATAAAGGCAGAGCGAATACGTAGCACAAATTTGAGAATCGTTCCAGTGGCAAGATTAATAAGAGAGGAGATGAGTGCGATTAAGATGTTTCCTGATTCTTTCCAGATAATCCGGAACCATTTTGCAACCCAATCCCTGCATATGACGAACCAGTCTTTTTTTAGCTCCTTTCCTGACTTTTCTGTACCCTTGAAAGGAAAGCCCAAAAAAACAGAGTATGGTTTTAAACTGCTGATCATCCAATTTTTGCAACCAGGTTTATGCTTTTTTTGGTCATTAATCCACGACAGTCATGGTCAGTGGTATATTTCATTAACTTGCTTTTGACCCATTTTTACAAGTCCTCCGCTTACCTTTTTCTTGGGCCGACTCTCTATTTCGATAAGAAACGAGCATCCTGCTGGCATCAGTTTCATCAACATCGTCCCATTGCTGATAAGCAGCTGCAACCGCAAACTGTGAACCACTACGTATGTTTGCACAATAGAGCGCATCAACTTCATCCATTATTCGGACAAGCGATTCCTGGTGGGCTGTAGGTACGGCGATTATTATCTCCCTGGCCTCTTTATTGCGTAAGGCCATCAGAGCCACCAGAAGTGTAGAACCCGCAGCTATACCGTCATCCACCAAGATAACAGTTATATTTTTCAGGTCTGGCCATGGCCGGTCAGCACGAAACAGTTTAACCCGGCGCTGTACTTTTGCCAGTGCTGCCTGTGTCTGTTGCTCTATTGTCGGTTGATCCAGGCCAAAATAATCAACATACTCCTTATTGAGCCATACGGTACCATCAAAGCCCACTGCGCCGAATCCGGACTCAGTATTCCATGGCAGTAAAATTTTGCTTACAACAGCTACGTCAAGAGAAAGCTCAAGGGCTCTGGCAACCTCAACGGCTACTGGCACCCCACCGGAAGGAACAGCAAGTACCACCGCTTCTCTTCTCTTCCATTCCTGCAACATCTCAGCAAGCACTTGCCCGGCATGTTTTCGATCCCGGAATACACTTATTCTCTGGCGCAGTTGGGGCAGGTCATAGAATGTATTACTCATGATATGCATACTTGAATCTGAAAACATTAATTTTTTTGGTCGGCTCCGTTGTCCGAAATGGTCAACGCAGCAGCAGGTAGCCATCTGCCCCCAGGCTGGTGGCTAACATGACGCTGTTGATGTCAATATGTTCTATCCAGGTATCGCTTTGTTGATTTGTCGTCGTCATCCAGAACATTTCAATTTTTTTAATTAAAGACAGATGAGGCGAGAGGTCTATAAGTTGCGAAATCAGCGATTGCGG
>JAUVON010000092.1 GCA_030599175.1 Desulfobulbaceae bacterium
GCCAAATGCTTTATCCCGGTCTGTAATACCATGACGTTTCTGCAGCCAGGTGGGATCATTATAACTCAGAGTTACAGCGCCTTTTTCATCTTCCCATATCAGGACCTTGAGGGGCAGGTCAATGCCGATGGTCTGACTACTCTGCATAAGCTGGGTGCCGAGCTTTGGATTGCCAAAGATGAGCAATTCTGTCGCTCGAAGTGTAGACCCTGATTTTACTGCCGCTGCTGCGTGGTTAACCCGGGCAACGACGTTGAAGCCTTTATCTTTGACGATTTTTTCAAACCGATCCATAGTTTCTTTTACACTATGGCTGCTGGCTTTATTGATCAGTCCTTCGGCAGCCTGGATAGTTGTACAGGTAAAAAAGAGTGCAGTTATCAGCATGAAGAATATTTTCATGTTAAAATCTCCGGTTGTTGTTAATAAGAGGAACTGTGAAACCACCATATATCTTAACGGCCTTTTGGCAAGGGTGATCAAGTTGTTAAGAGACTACCGATGATATCCATATTGATACGTATCTTCTGTTTTATCCTACTGGCGTTTACCTTTTTGATTAAATCTGTCTGGGCGGAAAACGAGCTGGAGCTGTTAGGCCAGGTGATTTTTCCTACCGGGTTGATGTATGAAAACACAGAGGTGGGAGGACTTTCCGGAATCAGCTATGCTCCCGGAGAAGATATCTACTATGTGATTTCAGATGATCGAAGTCTAAGGCAGCCGGCAAGGTTCTATAGGCTGACTATTGACATATCGGAAAACCGGGTGAAGAACAGTTCTGTTAAAATCACCGGGGTAACCTTATTGCAAAATGAAGAGGGGAAAACTTTTAAAGCGGGCTCTGTAGATCCTGAAGGTATAGCAGTTGCAGAAAACGGTAGGCTGTTTATCAGCTCGGAAGGGGTGACTGGAAAACTCATCCCTCCTTTTGTCGCACTCTTCAGTTCCGCAGGGAGACAGCTTAAAACGATGACAGTACCGGAGAAGTTTTTGCCAACGCCTGATGGTAATCGCGGCGTCAGGGATAATATGGGCTTTGAATCACTGACCCTTTCAGCTGATGGCAGGTTCCTTACCACAGCTTCCGAGAATGCACTGGTGCAGGATGGACCGAAGGCCACACTCACTCAACGTTCCCCCAGTCGCCTGATCATCTTTGCCAAAGAGAGCGGAAAGGTTGTAAATGAGTATATATATTTGACCGATCCTGTCCCTGAGGCGCCTGCAGTGCCGGGCGCTTTACATGTAAATGGCCTTGTGGAGCTGGTGGCCCTGCAGGATGAAGGCTGCTACCTTGCCCTTGAAAGAGCGTATTCAGATGGGGAAGGTTTCAATATTCGTCTCTACCGTACGTTCGTAAAGAGCAAAGATGATGCAGACTTGCCTTTGATCCTGTCGAAAGAACTGGTACTTAATTTTGATACCCTTGGTATCCCTCTAGACAATCTGGAGGGAATGAGTTTTGGTCCGGATTTACCTGATGGAAGAAGATCCCTGGTGATAATCAGTGATAATAATTTCTCCAGGAAGCAGTTCACCCAGATTCTTGTCTTTGCAGTGGAAGCGGATTCTATTCATCCCACAGTTCTTCAATAGTATAGGGTGATCCCGGAGCTGTCCAGAAAGAGCCGTCAACATATCTGTATCCCAGGTCGAGTTCGGCTATCGTTGTCATATCTTCTTTATCAAGTGTGATGTTACGTTCTGCGGTTGCAAGGTTTTCTTTAAGGCGGCCGGGGTTAACGGATTTTGGAATGACCACGGTTTCCCTTTGCAACCCCCAGCTCAGCAGAACCTGTCCGGGTGTTATAGAGTGCTTTTCTGCGATCTCAGAGATCTTTGGGTTGGTGATCAGGGTTGGTTCGTCTGCTTTTTTCAGACGCTTGGGCCGATCTGCAGATCCCAGGGGAGAATATGCGGTCAGGACTATATGGTTCTCTTTACAGTAGTTGAGCATCTTGCTTTGCTGGAGGTAGGGATGGAGCTCAATCTGGTTTACTGCAGGTTTGACAGAAGACGTTTCCAGGAGTTCAGCCAGTTTTTTGATACTGAAATTGCAGACGCCTATATTCTTGACCAGCCCTTTGTCAACGCACTTTTCCATGGCCTGCCAGGTCTCAAGGGTGGGAACATCAGAGAGGGGGATAAGGTCTTCGCCGCCTCGTGGGAAAAAGATGTCCGGGCGAATGACTACCGGCCAGTGAATCAGGTAGAGATCAAGATAGTCAAGATGGAGATCTTTCAGTGATTTTTTCAATGCCGGTTCAACATCCTCAGGCGCATGGGCATTGTTCCATAGTTTTGAGGTGATCCATAGATCTCCACGATCTACTGCTCCTTTATCGACAGCGGAGGAGATGGCTTCACCTATCTCATTTTCATTATCATAGGCGGGAGCACAGTCGATATGACGATAGCCAAGAGAAAGGGCCTTCTTTACCGCGCCATAAGTTTGATTTTTGTTTGATTTCCAGGTTCCAAGACCAAGGGCCGGGATTTTACTGCCGTTCGATAAGCTGATCTGTTTCATGATATTCCTTGATGGCGTCGTAAAAAGTCCGCCGCTCCGTCATTCCCGCGCAGGCGGGAATCTAGAATGTATTGAAATAACTGGATTCCCGCCTGCGCGGGAATGACGGAATAGCGAATAATTTGAGTTTTTATGAGTTTATCATTCCTTGATAAAAGATTACTCTGCAGTTTGGATTTTGTTCTTCAAAACAATATTAGCACTGATCGGGTTTTAACAAGCATTTACCCGAATAGATCGGAACTTTTAAAAAAGCAGCCTGTGGCGATAGAGCTTCGGAGCATGGGAGCCTATGGAAGCGAGAATAAAGGCTGCCACGATAGTCAGTGTTCCAGGGAGAAAGCCGTGATAAGCAAGGCCGATCATAATAAGTTTAATAAAAGTGGTGAGCCCGGAAAGCTCTCTGTAAAATTGTCTGTGTCTCATAGCTTCTACTAAAAGTAGTGCTATGCCGCTGGTGGTGGCCAGCAGAACATAAGGAGGGGGAGGCCGGCCTATCTCACTGAGAAGAAAAGAGCTCAGAAACACCGCCGCACCGATCTGGTGTATAGCTCTGATACCGATCGAAAGCTTAAGTACCCAGAAAGGTCGGGGGCCTGTCCGCCCCATTCGGATATTGTCGGAATTAATGTTACCCTTCATTGAAGCCATCAATCTTCAGCCTTGCTTGAGT
Organism: Desulfobulbaceae bacterium; assembly: GCA_030599175.1. Classification (GTDB taxonomy): domain Bacteria; phylum Desulfobacterota; class Desulfobulbia; order Desulfobulbales; family Desulfocapsaceae; genus Desulfomarina. The sequence goes on from JAUVON010000092.1 coordinate 3,207, forward strand.
TTATAGAAAAATTGCCTGCTACACCTTGAATATACATTTAGTGCCTTACTCTAGAACTTCTGTAATAAAAAACAAGCAATCGAGGAAGGTCGTTTAAAATTATATGGTTGAATATATTTCCATGGCACTTATCCAAGCATTCTAAAATTCCGATTTATTCGGGTTACTAATGTATAGACAGCCTTTCTGTCCAGGTATTTTTCTTTTTGATCCTGGATCCATCACTTGATCATTCTTCTTGGTGCATTATCGTAGAGCTGTAGTCGATTTCTTTTCTTTTTACGACGCCATCTGCTTATAGAACAGATGACTTTCATATCAGTAGGAGAATATTTTGATAAGAACAATTGAGAATTTAACAAAAGTGGCGGTTGCTTTAAAGGCGGGGAGTGAGAAGGGCAGGTATAATTTCACACCGGAGCCTGTAGACTTTGATTTTATATTTGGAGCAGGCAGTGCCGGGTTTTGCACTTTGGAATCCGTTCTTTATGAAAAAGGTGAGGGTGATAAAATCAGTTTAACCATTCCTGCAGCTGAGGTTTCTGAAACTTTTGGCCATCTGCACATGCCAATATACTGCGCTCTCGGGTTACAAAATTCAGCTGATCCGCTGTTTCTGGAAGTCACTGTAACCGGTGTAAGCGAAGCTGACAGTCGGGAGCTTGTGCAGTCAATCGCCAGGGGAGCGAGCCATAGCTGTGGCGGCGGTAGCTGCGATTGCGGTTGCGGTTGAGTCAGTGTCTGTCCTCTCCTCCGATTCGTGTACAAACTTCGTATACCAGGGCAAAGATAATATCTAAAGAGAGATGTTCGGTGATTGATCTGTCATAGAGTAATTTTGCCTCAGCCGGGAAATCCTCATCTCCCATCCAGTAGAGCACCGTTACAGGGATCCTGGGGGCTATCCTGAAGGTAAAGGCAGCGTCTCCCATGTCGATGGGGGTTCCCTGCAGTTGTTTGCATCTCTTTTTGAATGCTTCTATATCATTATTGAAGCGGTTGCAAATCAGATCCGTAGGAATATCATGGGGGCCGCGAAAGAAAGTGCCGCCGCCCGGAATATCTTTATCTGATATCCATTCACCAGATGTCCTGATATCTTTTGCTCTCAGAAGGTAATAGATGATGAAGAGAGGAAAATACTCATGGGGAGGTATGAAATCGTTATTTATACCTGTGACTGAACATTTTTTAGAATCTATTTCAAACTCATTTACCCAGAGTCCTATGGTATAGGTCTCCTTTTCGGCATTGTAACTGCACAACGCCTGGCGACATATATCAGCAGGTTCCTGCTCGGCCAGTTCTATGAAATAACTGTTGTCGATTCTGTCTGTCACTCTTTCTCACTCTGTAGTTCAGAATTTGTTAATTATGATTGTGTCATAAAAAGTCCCCAACTTCGTCATTCCCGCGTAGGCGGGAATCCAGAACGTATTGAAATGACTGGATCGAAGTCTTCGCTTATCTCCCGCCTACACGGGAATGACGGGAAGGTGAAGAGTTTTGGTTTTTACGAATCCATCAATTATGTCCTGGAAAAAGGTTCCTGCGAGACAAGCAGGGGCACCTGATCGGCAGTGAAATCAAGAAAATTGAAAAGATATACCTCAAGTTCCTGACACTGTTGAAAGTTTAATCGTATATAGTGCTCTCTTTTTGGATCACTGTTGCCGTATCGTTCAATGATGTAGTCAAGGCGGCTGTCTAAAGACACAATTTCGTCATGGCGAACTCTTTTGTCCGCATAATAGACAAGCTCTTTGGCGGGAAAGAGACCCTGTTGATAAAGTTCAGCTGTGAATTCTTCAAGAATGACATGTTCTCTGACTATTTCCCCAATTTCAGGAAAACCCAGTGCACAGCATAGCTCGTCCCCCCGGGCGGCGTGCAGGCAATTTATCTTCAAACACTCTGTTTTGGCGATATCATGGAGGAGGGCACCTGCGATTACAAATTCCCTTGTGGGCAGCGGGGAAATGGCTCTCTTCGCCTCCACGAGTCCGTCAATCAAAAGTTCGGCAACCCTGGCCACCTTGAAAGAGTGGGCCCGAATATTAACGAGCATTTGATGAAGGTCAATAAAGTCAAGGCACTGGTTTACAGTAGGAGTAGGCGGCGTCATTTCCCTTATCTGCCGCTTAATTCATGAACAGCATCTACCGCAATTCTGGCCTGTTCCGGAGGAGTAAACTGGTGGATACCGTGACCCAGGTTGAAAATATGTCCATGGGCATCTTTTGCGTCATCCAGCAGTCTGCCTATTCTTTCCCTGAGTGCGTCTTTGGGCAGCAGAAGGGCAAATGGGTCAATATTGCCCTGCACCGCCTTTTTACCAACTCGCTTTACGGCATCACCAATATTGATACGCCAGTCAAGGCCGATGACATCCGCCCCCGAGGTGACCGAGAGATCAAGCAGGGTGGCCCCGTTATTGGCAAAGTAGATGATGGGGATATCAAACTGCTGCAAACTTTTTATAATTTTCTGGACATATGGAAGGGCAAAGACGGAAAAGTCGCAAGGGGCAAGAATCCCGGCCCAGCTATCGAATATCTGTAATGCCTGGGCTCCAGCTCTGGCTTGAGCCTGGAGGTAGAGGATTGTACTCTCTGTGATTTTGTCCATCAATTTATGAAAGAGTTCGGGACTGGTAAACATCATCTTTTTTGTTTCCCAGAAAACCTTTGAAGAACCGCCCTCAATCAGGTAGGTGGCACAGGTAAACGGTGCTCCGGCAAAGCCGATAAGAGGTACCTTCAGTTCTTTTCTTAAAAGTCTGATGGTTTCCATAACGAAAGGGGTGGTGTCGTCGGGGTCTGGCACCCGCAGCCGGTCAACACTTTCCTCATCTCTGAATGTTTTCGGAAAAACCGGGCCGACCCCCTCATGAAACTCAAGCGTGGCACCCATCGCCTCCATAAGAATCAGAATATCGGAGAACAGGATTGCTGCATCCATATTCAGGAGGTCGATTGGCTGCAGAGTGACCTCAACGCAGAGTTCGGGGGATTTGCAGAGTTCGAGAAAAGTGACATTACCTCTTACCTTCTGGTATTCAGGGAGGTAACGACCTGCCTGACGCATCATCCAAATTGGGGTGTAATTGGTTTTTTCACCACGGCATGCTTTGAGAAAGGTTTCGTTCATAATATCGTCTATTTTTTTTGTAATTTCTTTGGGGTATAACTGCAAAATGGTTCCTGAGCGAGAAAGTCGCCGGTCATTGAGTAGGCTCTTGCCCGGCAACCTCCGCAGACGGAATTGTACTCACATTGACCACAATTGTCTTTATACCCTTTAAAATCCCGTAGTTGAAGGAAAAGATCGGATTCTTCCCATATTTCTTTAAATGGCGTTTTCTTAACATTACCGGCGGATTTGGCAAAGTAGCTGCATGGAAGCACCTCTCCGTCAACGTCGATAAGACAGATAAGCTGGCCGGCAAGGCATCCTTTTGAACCACCAGTGGAAAATTTAAGGTTTCTTCGCTTAAATTGTTCGCCCTCCTCTTTGGCTTTCTGGCGTACAATACGATAATAATGGGGTGCGCAGGTAGGGCGCATCAGGAGTTCATCTTCTTTCTTTTCCGTCTCATAATGCCATTCCAGTATTTCGTCATACACTTTTTCCGGGATTAATTCCCCCATTATGTCTTCACCACGGCCGGTGGGAACAATCATAAACATATACCAGGCTGTGGCTCCCAGTGTCTTTACCAATTGGTAAATATCGGGGATTTCGTCACGGTTACGGAGTGTAAATGAGGAGTTGATCAAAAAAGGTATATCATGCTCCTTGAAAAGCCGTATGGCATCCATGGTTCCTTCAAAGGCACCCTCCTGGTTGCGGAAGTTATCGTGGGTTGCAGGTTTTGCACCGTCAAGGCTTAAAGAAACCATTTTGATGTCGGCAGCCTTGATTTTCTTACATATCTCGTCTGTTACCAGGGTGCCGTTGGTGGCCAGGCACATGCGAAAGCCTTTATCTGTTCCGTAGCGTGCTATATCGAAAACATCTTCACGAAGAAGCGGCTCGCCCCCTGATAAGACAAGGACAGGGCTTGCATAGGATGCGATATCATCCATGATTGCTTTTGCTTCATCGAGGGTAAAGTCCGGATGCTCCACTGCCTCAATTTCGGACGATGAACGGCAATGCACACACTTAAGATTGCAGCGTCTTGTGATTTCCCAGGCTATCCATTTGGGTTCAAATTCCATTTCTTGCGCCTCTGTTTTTTATTCTACTGTTGTGTTACACTGGGAATGAAATGATACAACACCCCACCAAATCGACATGAAAGCTGCATAACAGTTTGAAAACACAAAAAAACACATCAGATAAGCTTGGCCATCGATCAACGATAGTGAAAAAATATAAAAATAGAATCTGGGATATTTAGAATTTGGTCAATTCTGGATACTTTTCAATACGTTACCTGTCATCTTCTGGGCGTTGCTTCCTAAAATTAATTCTTCGGTAAAACTCACAGAATCATCGTCAAGAATAATTCGAATCAAATATAGTCGCATCTCAGATGTTCCCCAATTTTCAAAATAAAAAAACATATTGTCGTCATCGGCGTGGTTGCATGATGATAGCGTACCAACCATGTACTGAGTAAAAGAATTTTCAAAATAGAGATCTGTGGTTTTTCTCAAATCCATTTGGTGGGTGTGCCCGCAGAAAACATCCTCTATTTTATTTTCTCTGACAAAATTAATTAATGGTAAAGAATTGCGGAGTGGTCCCTCATCTGTCGACAGAATCGAATGGTGAATCAACATCATAGATTTATCATACTTCAACCGACTGATCTTCTTGGAGATCTTCCTTAAAAGTTCCTCCTCGACAAACCCGTCGTCCTCGGATAGCTGATTGGAATCTATACATATAATCAACACGGTCATGCCGGGAACGGTAAGAAGTTTGGTATAGTTAAGATCGGTAAAATTATCTTTTATTTTGGTAATATCCCGCTTTAAAAAAAGATTTTTCTTAATCGTCAGTTCCGGTCTTGATGGTGAGATAATCTCATTACGATAAATATATTTTCTGAAATATTCATGTGATCGCATATTTCTTTTATCGTGATTACCGATAATAGAGATAACGTTCTCACAGCTAATACCCTTTAAGAACTGCCCTGCATCCTGATATTCACTCTCCAGTCCATCAGAAGTACAGTCACCCGTATTAATAACCAGATCGGCAGGATATGAGTTTATTTTGTCCAGCAACAACTGGTCATCACCTTCCCAATGGCGCGGTCCAAAATGTATATCGGATAAATGTAGAATATTCACTCGAGCATTCCCCTGTTTAGCTGTGGCCGTTATTGGCCGTCTCACAGTTATGGTGAGAAATAACGCCTGTTGACTCATCCGGCTGAATTAAACCAACTTAACAGCATCTAGTATAATAGATTTTGTCTGGTGTAAAGTTAATTATTGGCCACAAAAAATCACTTACTAAAATAGTATCACAAATGACCCATTTTCCATATGTACTACTCCAATTGGCTGAAAATGATATGGGAAAAATATTGACACTCCTGTTACTGATTTGTAGTGTACAAGATCGGATTAAGGATTTTGAATTAAAGTTACTGGCCGAATCGTCTTAGCGAACGTTGTTCACAGGGTTCAGCACTGGTTTTTTCTGTGATTCCGGGTGATTTTACCCACCTTTCCTGCCTCTGCTGTTTAATCTAATAGCGATTACTTATTATCGTCCCTGGCGTTTGATCCCTAAGTGATTGCTCATAATCTGCTTCCTGTTATTCTTTCTAAAAGCGATTACTTCCCACCGGGCGATCTTTATCACCCGACACCAAATTTGTCCCTCATTGTTAATGCTGACCTGAGAGCGGATAATCATGGTTCGCATAAATTATATAATTCCGCTGAATAAAGGAGGATAATAATGATAATCAAAGACACCTGGTGCACCCGAAAGACTGTTTTAAGTTTAATTGTTGCGGGCGCGTGTATTGCGTTCGTGAC
>JAUVON010000226.1 GCA_030599175.1 Desulfobulbaceae bacterium
TTCTAACCGGACATTACTGGCTCAGACAGGGTGAATTCAGCAGGAAGGAAGAGAAGGCGGCCCCTTCACAAGCATCTCGGCAATTGTCATCTTTACCCTGGGCATAAGATGACGTTTGTTGTCAAGCAGTTCACTTTCCAGTAAAACAAGCTGTCGCAGCAGCGGTGTTCTTTCAACGGAAGGCGGCTGAATTTTGTCATACTGCGTCTTCACTATCTCCTGACAGCGAAAACAGCCGGGAAATCGCATTGACTGTCCATCCGGTCTTGTCATCGTTGCCGGAACACCATGGGTGCGACAGACAAGCATACGGTGCTTATAGAGAGTACAGAGTCCCTCCTCGTTAAGAGGACACATTGACTGCGGTCGTTCACCTTCACTTGCTGCCAGTTGGCACTGCTCCATATAGTCCTGAGATTTCTGCAGAATTTTTTGTTGTTCTGCAGGGTCAAGCTCCTTAAAACCGAACCAGAGATAGGCCCATTCAGCATAGGTGTGGTGAAGAAAATATGAATCGCAGCAGTTATCGGGGCAGCCGACACAGGAAAAATGCAATTGGCGAGCTACCGCATCGTAGTCTCCCTCCAGTTTTTCGTATATCTCCTGCAGTTGCTGGAGCATTGTTTCCGGCAGCACAATTTCTTTCACTTGCCTTCCTCTTGAAAAGAGAGCACCTGGTAGGTTTTTATATCTAAATGTTTCTCTCTCCAGGCTGTTTCCTTAAGGCCGGCCTTTTTACAGAGTTGACCTAAAAACAGCTCCGCCGACGGCAGTTGTTTCCATACCTGGGGAAGAAACGTTGCCCCGCGGCGACCATCCTTTAAAATAACACCATCAACCCCGGGCTGCAATTTCTTCAGCAAATCAACAGAATCCCCGTATTCTAGTGGGGAGGGAGAGGAGAGAACAGAAATATCGATCTCGACTGTTTCAAGCTCTTTGTGACCCAGGGGAGAAAATCTGTGATCGCTAAAAGCTGCACTAAGTGCGTTATCATGGACACTTTGCCATAGAGAAGTGGCGGGCTCCAAAGTACCAATACACCCTCTTAACCTGCCGGAGATTTTCAGTGTTACAAAAGTAGCCGCTTTCTCCCGGAAGACAGGATCTTCCGGCATACCCGGCAAACCATCATTCTTATTCAACCGGTTGGAGATGGTTTTTCTTGCTTGCTGCAGCAGTAAATTCTTCTGACTGCTGCTCAATCCTTTTTTCATCCGTCCCACTCAACCCCCAACATCATACAGTTTATACCGCTGCCAATGCCAAGTAAGGCTCCCTTCTTTCCGGGTTGAAACACACCCTGCTCAATTGCCATAGCCATGGTAACAGGGGCGGATACAGAACCTACATTCCCGAGAGTTGCGAGCGTCGCAAAATTTTTTTCTGCGGCCAGGTTCAACTGCTCAAAAAGAAGTTTGGCATGGGCCGAGCCAACCTGGTGACAAAAGAAATGATCGACATCATCCCCGCTCCAGCCGGGGCTTGTGGAAAATTCATTCCAGGTCAACAGTGCTGTTTCAACCCCACGATACAAAAGCTCCTCGGAATTTGTAGCCATCAGCGTCGTTTTCTGACCATTCTGGCCACCATGGCAGAGATCGGAGTGAATGGTGTTTGCCTTCCAGGCACCGCAAACCAGGCGGGGCCTCTTTTCATTCTCCCCAGCCCGCCTCATAAACAGCCCCATGGAGCCGGAGCCTATGGTCAATGAGGCAAAAGCAGGTTTTATACTTTTTCGGGTAAATGTTGTGTCCTCCAGCAAAGAAACCAGGGTCGACTCAAGCAGCTCCTCTGCAGTTTCCCCGGAGACAACCAGGCCATTTTGCACTTGTCCCAGCTCAATCATATTGGCCAGCACCACCATCCCGTCGAGAAAGCCAAGACAGGCATTCGAGATATCAAAAATAAGGCAGGCGGGAGACAAGCCAAGGTTATTATGGACAAAGGATGCTGTTGCCGGTTCCATCATATCCCGTGACACTGATGTAAAGATAAGGCATTCAACATCCTGTGGATCTATATTTCCATTGACGAGAACTTTTTCCCCGGCCTGGGTGGCGGCCTCGCTGGGCCTGGTACCTTCAGGCCACAGCCGCCTCTCCCTGATACCGCTCATCAATTCAAGCCTTCCTGGCGGAAGGTGTAAGCGATCATATAAAGGAGATAACCGCTGTTCAATCTCATCTGATGTAATTATCCTGGGGGGAAGTTGATACCCGAAGGTATCCAGGCAAACATGGGAATAGTGTATCATTAAACCAACTCAAGCTGTTTCCTGATTTTACCTTCGGTCAAGGGGCCATAGATATATCCATCAACACCCTGCTCCAGACATTTTGCTCCTTCTTCCTCACCCCCAAAACCCACTATTGCAGCCCGTTGATCTGAGTACTCCTCCAACTGTCTGATGATTTTTACAGCCTCAAGGCTTTCCAGCTCAGGCATGGCTATATCAAGAACGATGAGATCGAAAGATGATAAAGATGCTTCATACATGGCCGACCGCCGTGTTTCTGCAATAGTCACCCGCCAACCTGATTCTATCAGGGTGCGAACAAGAGTCTGCTGATTATCTACCTCACTCACAACAACAAGAGCCCTGCTGGTAAGATATTTAGTTAATACATCGATGAGCTGGTCTTTTTCGACCGGTTTTGGTAAATAATCATCCATACCGGCCTGGAGGCATTTTTCGCGATCACCCTGCATTACCAGAGCGGTTAAAGCTATCACCGGTATATGGCCACCGTTCTTCTTTTCATATTTTCTTATTTTTCTGGTAGCTTCCAGGCCATCTGTCTGCTCCATCTGAACATCCATCAGAACAGCTTGATAATCCCCGCCACACCCCTCCTTCACTGCTTCTTCACCACTTTCAACGCAGGTTACATCCATACCGAGCTGTTTCAGTACTGTTTCAATAAGTACTCTGCTTATATACTCGTCCTCAACCAGTAGAATCCTTACCCCTTTGAGTACATAGGCAGTTCTCTCTTTTATGTTCTCAAGTACCCTGCTGCCCTGCTCTTCAACGGTATGAAAATCAGTCGCCTCTTTTACCGGGACAGTAAACCGGAAGCTGGATCCCGAGGAATCACTCTCAAATCCGATACTGCCCCCCATTATTTTTATAAGCTGGGAGACAACCGTCAACCCTAACCCTGTCGATCCAACAACAAGGGGTTGAGGAGCATGATTTCCCTCTTTCCTCCTGAAATAATGGGATATCACCTTTTGAATATTTTCAGCTATACCACAACCGGTATCGGTAACCACAAACTTCAGCAGTAAATTTTTACTGTTATCGTAGCCATCATTTTCAATCTTTATTGAAACTGATCCATCGGCTGTAAATTTGATGCCATTGTCTACCAGATTAGTTACAACTTGAACCAGGCGCCCTGGATCTCCGTGGATATACTCCGGCACATCAGGATCTATATGATAGAGGAGTTGAAGACCTTTTTTTTCAGAAGCCAACCGTAAGAGATAAAGATCATGATCCAGACTCTCTTTTAAATTAAAGTCTTCCTTCTTCAGGTCAAGTTGCCCCGACTCTATCTTGGAAAAATCGAGAACCTGGTTCACCACCCCCAGCAACCGCTCTACCGACGAACCAATCATCTCCAGATATTCCCTCTGCTCTTCTGTCAGATCTGTTTCCAGAACAAGGCTCGTCATTCCAACAATGCCATTCATAGAAGAGCGTATCTCATGACTCACATTTTCAAGAAAATTGTTTTTCAGATGAATCGATTGATCAGTGTAGACCTGCCCCTGCATCTCCGGAGCCTCAAAAGAACGTCCCTTCACCAAAGCCTTGAAAGCTCTCTTCTTCAGTGTGGCATTTGTCTTTCTCTGCCCGTCAAGCCGGGTTTTGAGATCTTCTACCTGCTGTTGAAGTTTTTCAATTTCCGTCATTTCTCCCCTCCCGCGTCTCAACCTTCCCCTTTTTCATTTCCCAGCACCTGTGTATCTTTTTATTTCTGGAAAAGTCATAGGGTATTGTTTTTATGCTAATATCCTTAACGATAAAAAAATCTTTCAGTTGAGGATCGAGTATGAACTTCCTGTAGTTTGTCGAAAAAAACATAACTCCCGACTTATCCAGACGAGCCATTGCAAGCCTGATAAGCTTAACATGATCCTTTTGAATATCAAAAATCCGTTTTTCTTTTTTTGTGTTTGAAAAAGTTGGCGGATCGACAAAAATTATATCAAAAGCAGACCGGCACTCCCGTAACCACTCCAGACAGTCCCCCTGCACAACGGTATGTTTTTCTTCAGCAAAGCCATTCAGCGCCAAATTCATTTTTGTCCACTTTGTATACGTTGCTGAAAGGTCAACTGTTGTACTGCTTGCACAGCCCCCCGCAGCAGCCTGAACAGTTGCACTGCCGGTATAACCAAACAGATTGAGAAACCTCTTGCCCTTTGCCTGTTGAAAAATTCTCTGCCTCAAAGGACGATGATCAAGAAATAGCCCTGTGTCGAGATAATCTGTGAAGTTCACCAGATAATAACAGTTCCCCTCCTTCACCTCATACAGTTTTTTTCGGCTGTTCTTTTTCTGGTACTGATTTTTTCCTTTCTGCCTCTGTCTTGTTTTTAGAAAAACCCGGTTAGAACGCACTCCAAGTATCTCTTTTATCTGCCTGACCGCATCCCTTAGTCTTTGTGCGGCGAGTTCTCCAGCAATTGATTTTGGTGGAGAGTATTCATGGACGTGTACCCACTTTCCGTACAGATCAACGCTGATATTATAATGAGGCAAATCTCTATCATAAACTCTGAAACAGGAGATATCCTCTCTTTCCGCCCACCCCATATATTTTTTCAGATTCTTTTTAAACCTGTTGCCAAACTCTCTTTCACTCTCCATGACCATTTCAGACGGTTTCTTCCACCGAAAAGAGTCTTTTGTTGTTCCATCCACAAGTCCTACGAGAAGCCTGCAGGGTATAGTTCCATTAAAAAGTTTATATCTATTGCTCCAGGCCAGATTGAAACTATCAGTAAAATCCGGATTAGAAATAAAAACCCCTATATTCCAGCCGGGAAA
>JAUVON010000343.1 GCA_030599175.1 Desulfobulbaceae bacterium
AGATATGCCATTGATCCTGCAAAGATTAAAGAGCATCTTGGCTGGGAGCCTCAGGTCAGTTTTGAGCAGGGTATGGAGAAAACAGTGGACTGGTATCTGGCTAATCAGAAGTGGGTTGCGGAGATTGTTGATGGCTCTTATAAGCAATATTATGAGAAAATGTATTCAAAGTCAGTAGTGTCCGGTTAGAAAATTGCAAAGCATCGAAAATGAATTCATAGGTAACTTTTGTCCGCTTTTGGCAGTATATTTCTTGATTTTCAAATATTTTTCACATCCAATTTGTATCATGCGAGTTCCTCGCAAAGACTGATACAAATCAAATGTGAAAATATTAAAAAAATGCTACGAAATTTATTGGATGACGCTCCCAAAAGTTACCCATGAATCCTCTTGCAGATAGCGTAGACTTCGAGACATAAACCGGACACTACTGATTCAAAGTAATGGATATATCGCTATAAAAAGTGAGTGGATTGCTTGCCAAATTGAAATTGTGCTGAAAAATGAAAGTTACACAAACAACAATTCCGGACGTTCTTGTTATAGAGCCTGAAGTATTCGGTGATGACAGAGGATTTTTTTTCGAAAGCTTTAATCTGAAAAGCTGGCAACATAATACCGGTTTGGAACGAGCATTTGTTCAGGATAACCATTCCCGATCTGCTAAGGGGGTGTTGCGTGGTATCCACTACCAGATCCAACAGGTTCAGGGAAAGTTGGTAAGGGTCGTTGCCGGTGAAGTTTATGATGTGGCAGTGGATTTACGTAGAGACTCCCCCACATTCGGCAGGTGGGTCGGTGAGCATTTGAGCGCTGAAAACTTTAAACAGTTTTGGATCCCCGAGGGCTTTGGGCATGCTTTTGTCGTCCTTTCAGAGAGTGCCGAGTTTCTTTACAGGACAACTGATTACTGGGCCCCTGAACATGAGCGTTGTATTATCTGGAATGATCCGGAATTAGATATTAACTGGCCGATAGATTTTGCCCCGAGACTTTCGGAAAAAGATGTCAAAGGGCTTTTATTGAAAGATGCCGAGGTTTATGAATGAATCTAAAGCTGTTGAAGAAACATACTGTTGTAATGTGTGGTTTTTGTTTTGTTCTGTCGATTGGGGGGTGTGCATCATTTAGCGACAAGCCTAATAATGTAATTCTGCAGAACCCCGAAACGATGGAATTTGTCAATTGTGAAGTGGATTGGCGGGGCATGAAAGACTCTTATGAGGCTAATGAACAGTGTGTGAAAGACTATCAGGCTAAAGGCTATGTCATCTGGGGAGAGCGCTGAGGCCTAAGAGTCAGCCTGAGAAAGCCCTTTCTGCATGACATAATGGACGGTCTGGCTCGGGGAGAGCTTTGTTGAAGAAGGTCCTGATCGGACATAAAATTCTTCGTTCTTGCCGATATTGAGGAACACGGGTGAGGAGACAGGATTACATTCAATCATCAGTACCTCTTTTTCTTCAATCTCAACGATGGTTGTCTCGAGGAAACTGGAAAATTCGGCTCCGATATGGTGGTTGACCAGGTTTTTCACATGGAGCAGACTTTTATCTCTATTTTCAAAACCATCCGACTGCAGTCCTGTTATTTTACCCGCATCATCTACGCCGATAAGCAGAACCCCTCCTGCAGAATTTAAGAAGGCAACAACAGCCTTTAACCATGCCAGTTCAATTTCTTTGCCATGTTTGGCTGTTTTTAAATTTGTCCGTATTGTCGATTTAAACTCAATTCCAACTCCTTCACCCTTATTGATATAACTGTTCAGACGCACAATCGCCGAGGGCGCTGGGGATGGTGTTTGTCTGCGGCCCATTCCCCATAAAAGGAAGTAGAGCAGGCCCGATCCGATGAAGGCGATGGCCAGATCAATTTTATCTGTCTGGAACAGCTTGGAATTAATCTGGGCCAGAAATTCTTTCTCCCGGACCGCAACACCAAGCCAGAAAAGAGGTTCTGCCTGGTCTAGAGGCTGGAGGGATGCCAGCCATTTCTCTTTGTCTCTTGAGAATCTCAAAGGAGATTTATGAGGCTGGCCCTCCGATTTCCAGATCTCCAGTACCCTGGCCAATAGTTGCTCAGGGTTTTCAGCTGTCTCCTGTTCTCCTGACGCAGGCTGGTTGAAATCGCTGGCAATAAAAAAGTCTCCGGATCTATTGAAAATAAAAATGATGCCCGGATATGTTTTATTGCGCAGAGACAGGAACTGTTTAATGCTTGTGATCGGGATGTCCAGACCAAATACAGTGTAGTCGGAAGATGATCTGTTTGCCCATGATATGGCCGCGGTGATTCCTTCTTCTTTTGAATGCATAAAAGTGTGGATCAATGACCAGCGAACCTGACTGGTTGAGTCAGGGGGAAAAAACCAGGCTGTTTCCCGAGGGTCATAATCGGAGAGTTCTTTCCATGCGTCGGACTTCTGTTCTGCAGATGTCCATCTTGTAAAGTGAAGTGAATGTTTCCTGTTGTTTGTGGCATGTAATTGTCGTGTTATCCATCCCTTGTTGTCTTTGAAAAGGAAATATTCATCTCCAAGATTATTGGCAAGGACGAGACTGCTTATGCCGCCCTGCTGTTCAAGCAGTGGGAAAAAAATCTTATTCAGATCCTTGGTATTGTCATATTGAAAAACACCATTTTTACCCCATTCTTTTACAACATTGAGCTGTTCTGAAACTGAGGTGAAGTAGGATCTGATTTCACTCAGCTCAGTGTTGCTGATTTCCGACATAAGGGAAGGCACTATGTTATTTCTTACTTTCAGGTATTCATACACGTTCACCACAACCAGTATGAGAACAAAGGATGTTAATGCCAGGGAAAACAATTTTATCTGCCGAAGTCTAGTCATGTAGGTCTGTCTATTTTGTGGGTTTATATGAAAGTCATGCCGCTCCCCGAATCCCTCCCTGTCAGGGGAGTAAGCATGCTTTTCATATAAAGGTCCTTATCCTGCTATTTTAAAAAGTTTCGATCTGTTCGGATCAGGGCTTATAGTAAGGGATCCAGCGCTGGATCGTTTTTGTAAGCATATCTTCAGTGGCTAAAGTCCCGAGATAGTTGTTTGCGCCATCGAGCAGTTCCTGGTCATCGGGGCGAATCCCCCAGGCGAGGTATTCTCTGGTTAATGGAATGGTAACCGGGATGAGACCCTTGTCAGTATGTATGGAGGCGAGATATAGATTGCCCGGCAGATC
>JAUVON010000133.1 GCA_030599175.1 Desulfobulbaceae bacterium
CCGTTGATACCAAGCAGAGGGGCTCCGCCGTATTCCGCATAATCAACACGTTTTTTGAACGCCTTAAATGCGGGGCGGGCCAGAAGGTATCCCACCTTGGCGGGAATCGATTTTACAATCTCATCCTTTAGCATCCGCATCATGGCATCAGCCAGTCCCTCACTGATTTTCAGACAGATATTTCCGACAAAGCCATCACACACAATCACATCCACATCACCCTGAAAAACGTCTCTTCCTTCAACATTTCCGATAAAATTTAAAGAGCTGTTCTCCAGCAGCGGGTACGACTCTTTTACAAGACTGTTTCCTTTACCGGTTTCTTCACCGATAGACAACAATCCAACTGTGGGCCTTGAAATATCGCGGACACGGGAATACGCAGAAGCCATAACGGCAAACTGATAGAGATGCTGCGGCCGGCAATCGACATTAGCCCCGATATCCATGAGTATTACCGGTTTTTTCTGGGTCGGGAAGAGTGAAGCAATACCGGGACGAGAAACCCCCTTGAGACGACCAAGCTTGCGGACACCGGCGGCCATAGTCGCTCCTGAATTGCCGGCACTCACCACGGCATCAGCCTGACCCTGTCGAACAAGGTCGAAAGCCACCATCACCGACGAGTCCTTTTTTTTCCGGATGGCGTTAACAGGGTTTTCACTCATCTTTATTACCTGAGATGCGTGAACTATTTTAATTGCGTCCGCTTTATCTGAATCTGGTGCAAGTCTATCTAGATGCTTCTTCAGGAGAACCTCATCACCCACCAGACTTACCCTGAGGTCCGCCTCTTTTGTGGCAAGCAATGCCCCGGCAATCAACTCCTCCGGACCATTGTCTCCCGCCATGGCGTCCAGGGCTATCTGCACACTGTTCTCCTATTCAATGTCGGTATCAAGACTGAACACGGTTCGACCTTTATACTTGCCACAGCCGCCACACAGTCTATGCGGTTCTTTCGGTTCACCACAGTCCCCACAGACAGAAAGCCCCGGTGCTTTCAAAGCGTCATGGGATCTTCTTTTTCTTGTACGTGACCGTGAATGTCTTCTTTTGGGTAAAGCCATTTTTTCCTCCAATCAGGTATGAAACATACCATTTCACAAACAATTTCAATGATTATTAATTTTGTCGGGACAATAAAAAGAAAATCTCTCCTGCCCGAACCATAACTGCAACTGAATCCAATTTCAAAAACAAAAAAGAGAAAAAATAACCAATTTAGAAAATAATCGCCAGAAAAAAATACAATCTGATCAAAAACCAACCAATTTGCTGCTATGGATTATATTATCTCTGACATCGGTATTAATAAAGAAGTCCATCCAAAGCTGCTTTGCCGACTCATTTTTCAAAGTACATGGGAAAGCCGGTCTGAATTTTTTTCCAGACGAAGAGAAGTTCTCTCCAGCAGCCATTCAAGCAAGCTCACGACAAGCAGCGGATATTTTTTTTTGAGCTCGTCAAAAACCTGATATGAAAAAAAGAGTACTATTGAATCTTTTACAGCCAACAGGGTGGCCCTATGTCTATTATCATGGAGTAATGCTCTTTCTCCAACCGGGGCACCGGGATCAAGGAGTGCAATGACCTGGGTTCTTTCGCCAAAACCGGTTCTTTTCTGTACAGCAAGCTGCCCTTCAACCACAAAAAAGAGTTTATCCCCACTTTCGTCAAGAGAAAACAAAACATCTCCCTCTCTCAAGCTGACCTCTTTCATTAAAGGCAACAGAAGTTCTACATCAGTCCTGCTGAAACGTGGAAAGAGAAGTTCATGCAACTCCGTACTATATTCTGCCATGATGGGAAGTTAACTCTTGGCCTTTAAAAACGATCTGTTCTTATCTTCCAGTACTTTTACCAGTCCCTCATATTTTTCTTTTCTTAGAATTGATTTAAACTGCTCCTTATAGTTTCTCACAAGACTGACACCTTCAATATTGATATCATAGACCATCCAATGACCGTCTGATTCCTTCATTATATAATGCACAGGCAGATTCACACCGTTATTCTCCACAATAGTAGTAACCTGGGCTCTGTTTCCTTTTACAGTTTCTGCTTTAAATTCAGTGGACTGTCCTGAATATCCCTCCAGCTTACCGATATATACGTTTTCAAGAAGCTTCGTCATAAGCTGGGTAAAATAACCCCTCTGCTGATCACTGATAGTTCGCCATGTTTTTCCAAGAACCCGCTTTGACATTTCTCTGAAATTAAAACCAGTCTCTATCGATTCCATGATTTTCTGACGCCGTTCCACAAGATGTTCATCACCTTTCAGATTCTGATCACCAAGAATAGCCATCACCCCGTCCAGTGCGGGTCTAAGGTCATCGGTCGGGCTGTTTCCGGCAACAGTTGTATGGGAAAAACAGAACAACGACAATACAATAAAAAGAGATACAATTTTTTTCATTTTAACTCTCACTCCTTACTCCGCACTGCCAAAAGCAAATTTACTGATCAGAGATTCGATATCCATAGAAGATTCGGTATCCCTCAACACCTCCCCGGGTTTAAAATTCTCTTCATCCCCGCCAAAACTCAACTGGATGAACTTGTCACCTATTATCCCCTGGGACTTCACAGATGCCATCGAATCTATCGGAACTTTCAATTTCTTATCCACTTTCAATGCCAGGACGGCGACCTCATCTTCTCCAAGTGTAACTGCGGCAACACTGCCCACAACCACACCGGCAACCTGTACAGAGGCACCTTTTTTAACTCCGGCAACATTATCAAATTCAGCATTAATAATATATGTTGTACTGCTCGTCAAAAAAGATACCTCTCCAAGCTGGAGCGCTAGATACCCAAAAGCACAAAAACCGACTATCATAAAAAGCCCAACCGCCATTTCAAGAATATGTTCTTTCATTTTTATATCTCCACCAGGTGACTTTGATATATATCCCCCATTGTCATTTTCACAAATTCCCTGATATGGGGTTTTTCAGACCATTGGATCTCTTCCGGACTGCTAAACACATCCATGTGTCCTCTGTTTAAAATAATCACCCTGTCAGCAAGATTGAAAATCTTCGGTATATCATGACTTACGATAACGGAGGTAAAACCAAACTCAGATTGCGTTTTTGCGAAAAGTTGATATATCTCCTGCGCCATCACAGGGTCAAGACCTGTAGTCGGCTCATCAAACAGCATAATTGCCGGTTTAAGCTGCATTGCTCTTGCCAACCCCACCCGTTTCTTCATTCCACCACTCAGTTGAGCCGGATATTTATCTTCATGGCCATCCAGTTCAAACTGTGACAATGATGTATGCACCTGACTACCGATCTCTTCTTCGGTTTTTTTTGTCCTTTCTCTCAGTGGCAGTGCCACATTCTCAAAAACCGTAAGGGAATCAAAAAGAGCCGACCCCTGAAAAAGAACGCCAAACTGGGTGCGCAAAGCCTCAAGCTCTTTTCCCTTGGCTCCGGTGACATCATTTCCCTGTACCAATACCCTGCCTGAATCAGCTCTCATAAGACCAAGAACAATCTTCAGGGTAACACTTTTCCCCGATCCGCTGCCACCGGCAATCACCGTTGTCTTACCTGCAGGGATGGAGAAACTGACACTGTCAAGAACAGTTTGTACTGTCCCATCTTTTTTGGCGAAAGATTTCGTAACATCTTTGAATTCAATAGCAGAAGTCATCGCAACTCTTTCAGGTGTATACAAAAAACATTAGTGAAACCACTTATACTCATCAAGAAAGTACTGAACAACAGCCCCATTTATCGGGGTTAAATATCATCGTAATGCAAATGTTCATCAAAGAAGCACTGCTGTGAGGAGATAATCAAAAACAAGAACAGAAATTGAAGAAAGCACAACTGCCTGTGTTGTTACACGGCTGACACTTTCAGCGCCAAACCCCGCCCCTCGTATCTCTCTGACAAAGTACCCTCTTCCTGTGCAAATCCAGACAACAAGTAAAGCAAATACAAACGACTTTATAACTCCGAGCCAAATATCATGGTTAGTCACACTTGATCTCATCCCCTCAATATAACTGCCGGGACTCACATCCATCAGGCTGACTCCTGCAACATAGCCGCCGGCAATGCCTACAACATCAAAGATGACAGTCAGGAGCGGTACAGAAATGAGCGCTGCAATAAATTTTGGCGTAATCAAATAACGGAAAGGATCAACAGCCATACAATCCAAAGCGTCAATCTGTTCAGAGATACGCATAATGCCAAGTTCTGCACACATTGCAGAACCGGCTCGCCCGGCAACCATAAGAGCAGTTAAAACCGGTCCAAGCTCCATTATCAAAGTGAGCGAAACAGCTGAACCGAGCATCCCTTCCGCACCGAATTTATTAAGAGAGTAATATCCCTGAAGGCCGAGAACCAACCCGGTAGATGCGGCGGTAAAGAAAATCACTGAGAGAGAACCGACACCGATAAAATTGACCTGTCGGACTAATTCTTTAAACCTGAACGGTTGTCGAAAAATGCCCCGAAATGCTTTAAAGAGGAATAATGTCATCCTCCCAAGATCGGTCAATACATAGAGTCCGGTATTACCCAGATTTGCAATTGAATTACTTTTCATCGATTTCGGATCAAAATTGCCTGATTATCTTCTCAGGACAACACTAAACTATTCAATTTAATAATTAGTACCAGTGCCGCATAAAGTATAGTCACTCCTATTATAAGTCAATTTATAAAACACTCCTCTTCACAGCTGAATCATTTTTTCCTTGGATCATATGTGTCTCTTAAAGCCTCTCCGATAAAAATGAGCAGGATCAGAGTAATCACGAGTACTGAAAATGATGACAGAGAAAGCCACCAGGCATCTATATTTGCTTTTCCCTGGGCAAGAAGCTCCCCAAGGCTGGGAGTAGAGGGTGGCACACCCAGCCCGAGAAAATCAAGACTGGTTAGTGCAAGAATAGCGGCTGAGATGCGAAAAGGCAGAAAGGTGATTACAGGTGTCATACTGTTTGGTAGCAGGTGGCGCCACATTATCGTTATACTTCCAACCCCGAGCGCTTTGGCAGCTTTCACATATTCCATATTTCGTCCTCTCAAGAACTCAGCCCGTACATAATCGGACAAGCCCATCCAGCTGAACAGAGAGAGCAATACAAAAAGGAGCAGTACGCTGGGTTGAAAAATTGAGGCAAAAATAATCAACAGATACAACTCGGGCATAGCTCCCCAAATTTCGATAAACCGCTGAAAGGTCAGGTCAACGCGCCCACCCAAAAAACCCTGGATCCCTCCTGCAATGATGCCGATTACTGTGCCCATGGCAGTCAGCGCCAGTCCGAAAAGCACACTCAACCTGAATCCGTAAATAACCCTTGCCAGAACATCTCTTCCCCTGTCATCCGTACCTAAAAGATTATCTGTTGTGGGTGGAGAAGGTACCGGACCATCTATCTCAAAGTTAATGGAATTGTAATCATGTGGGATGAAAGGGAAAAGTACATAATTCCCCTTCCCCTCTATCAACTCACGAAAGAGAGGGTCTTTGTAGTCTGTCTCCGTCTCAAAATCTCCTCCAAAGGTGGTTTCCGGGTATGATTTTATTACCGGGAAATAATAGCTCCCTTCAAACCTGACCACGAGGGGAACATCATTACTTATCAGTTCTGCAAACAAACTTATCACAAAGAGGGTCAGAAAGATAAGCAGGCTGTAATATCCCCGTCGACTCCTTTTAAACCGATGCCAGTTCCTCTTTCTACGGGAAACTGTAGTTCTGGACTGCTCCATTCCAGGCGTCATGCTTTCTACCTCTCAACAGCTTCAAAGCTGATTCGGGGGTCAACAATTACATAGCTAAGATCAGATAACAGGCGTGAAACAAGACCGATCAATGTGAAGAAATAGAGCGTCCCGAGGACAACAGGGTAATCACGATTTAAAACAGATTCATAGGCCAGCAGCCCCATGCCCTCCAGAGAAAATATTGTTTCAATCAGCAAACTCCCTGTGAAAAAAGAAGCAATAAAATACCCTGGAAACCCGGTGATAATTGGAATAATGGCATTTCTGAAAATATGTCTATAGAGCACCCGGGATTCGGACAATCCTTTTGCTCTTGCAGTGACTACATACTGTTTACGAATCTCCTCGAGAAAGGAATTCTTGGTCAGCATTGTCATTACTGCCAGACTGCCTACGGCACTTGCTGTAATGGGCAAAGCCATATGCCATAGATAATCAAGGGTTTTTCCAATATAACTCAATTCCGCCCAATTATCTGAAACCAGACCGCGAAGGGGAAAAATTGACCAGAAACTTCCTCCGCCAAACAACACCACCAAAATAACCCCGAGAACAAATCCTGGAATTGCATACCCAACTAAAATTAATGTAGAACTAATAACATCAAAGCGAGAGCCATCGTTCACCGCCTTCTTTATGCCAAGGGGAATACAGACGCCGTAAACGATAAGAAAACTCCACAACCCAAGAGACATGGAAACAGGCATCCGGGAAATGACAAGTTCAACAACACTTTTGTGATAGTAATACGAATTGCCAAAATCAAACACCAGATAATGTTTCATCATGATGACAAATCTCTCTGTCGGAGATTTGTCAAACCCATACAGTTTCTTCAACTCTTCTATTTTTTCACCTTCAAGTCCGGAATCACCACGGTAGAGTCTGGAACCGCCACTGCTGACCTCGCCACCGTCCTTAGCGTACCCTTCAATTTCGGCGATCATTTTTTCCACAGGACCACCAGGAACAAACTGAGTGATGACAAAAGTTACAAGCATCACACCGAACAAGGTCGGGATCATCAATAAGATCCGTTTTATTATGTAAAAAACCATTTTTCCTTAACTCATTTTTGATAAACTCGTAAAGAGGTCAATACGAAGCTAGATTCTCTCACCAGTAGAGAGCACAGAGGACACAGAGAAAAGAATTTCTTTTTACCTTCTCTGCGCTCTCTGTGCCCTCTGTGGTTTCTGTTTTCTTGTTTTTTATTGCAGAAGGGTACCAAATTATGCAATTAAACACGATAAAAGAAGAATAATTCTTGTATTTTCTTACCCTTTATGTCTTGTTAATTTCAATGGTGCAGATGAAATATTTTTTATGACACCAGCAAAATTAACAATCCGAAGCCGGTATGAAAGAAATCCCCACTCTCATTCAAAATATAGCAGATTTAAAATCTTTAGTTCACCAGGCAAGACAGACAGATGCCGTTGCGCTTGACACCGAATTTGTCTGGGAACGTACTTATTACCCGCAATTAGGGCTGATCCAGATAGCTTTATCCGATGAAGATTGTTATTTAATTGACCCCCTGTCG
>JAUVON010000126.1 GCA_030599175.1 Desulfobulbaceae bacterium
GGCCCAGCCAGCAGCAGTGAACCAGTTAATCTGAAAATTATCGTTTGATGCCCCGTGCCCCGGCTCGAGTTGCATAGTCTGGCGGATCCCTGTTGCAGTCCACTTGCCGGTAAAAGTCAGATGATTGGGTTGCCTGGCGATCACACGCCATAGTCAACAGAGCTCCGAAGAAAACCAGCTACTCAAGCAATGACTAAAGGGCAAACAGCGTAGACAATTCATATTGATATATATCCTGCTCATGAAATTAGGAAACATTTCACTTGGCAACCTTGGTTTAATAGTTCATCCCCATGTTTGTATTGTTCCTGAAAGTAACATCAATAATGTAAACATGATGGATCGTTCTCTAGTCTACTTTCACTACCACGTACTGCCCATTGTAAGGTTGATAGTAAGTACCACCGCACTGATGCAAGAGGCCACCGTTGATAGTGACATTCGTGCAGCCACGTGGCAGTGTCGCTGCGTATACAGCAGTTCGACGGACAGTACGCCTTCTTGTTCGGCGGGCTACTCCGGCATAACTCGCAGGAGTTAGCGGCCTGCCGATTCGTGCTTCAGCATTGTTGACTGTTTTTATCTGTTGTGGTAATGGGACATCGAATAGAAGCCCTGCCATAAGTATACTGCATCCGATGAATATGTTTCTCGTCCTGTTTCTTTTTGTCATTACTCTTCCCCCTCTATGACAAGATCTCCCATCCTGTTCGTTTGAATTACTTCCAATCTTTTCGCCCCTTCTGGCACCTTAAAGTCAAAAAAACCGGATGCGATTTGAGGAGTGGTATTCCAATCTCGGAACCTGATGGCATATTGCGGTGCTCCGGTCATCCATTTGGTGGTAATTACATACTTCATAGGCAATGGATCACCCTCAGCACGAACCCACAATTGCCAGTCTACCTTGGCCTCTCGGAAGGTAAGGTAATGGCACTCAACATCGTTTACATACACCGTACCAAGATAGGCGCTGCTCACCACACTGTCAGAGAGTTCTTCAAAGGAGTCCGAATAAAAAAGGTCAACACCTGGTGTATCAAGACCGAGTTCATCTTGCAGGGTGTCAAAGGCAGTGTCGATGGTGCCAGAATTGTCTCTTTGAAAATATACATTGAGGTTCTTGCCGTGAAGCGTCAATAACTTGCCGTCAAATATAAGTTCCAGATCAGCAAAGGCTCCGTGGCGTTCAATATATAGGTTACCAGGTCGGTCAACAACAATCGACCCGGAACTACTTATTTGCAGTTTCTGGCCAGCAAGGTCGATAACCTCACTGTCAATATCGAAATTCACACTGAATGCAGGTAATCTTTTCAGGTAATCCGACATCGAGCGCAGAATCTTATCAGCTTCAGGATCAATACTTTCTTTACCATTTGCCGAACCAATGAAAACACAGAGGAATACGACAAGGGTTGCAGCAAGAACATTCATTCTGCTGCCATACTTTCTCAATACAGCATCAGTACAATTTGAAAATTCCAGCAAATTCGATGTGAATTTTCTTTGCACCTTAGGGTCTTTTGTCGATTTTACATTCATATTGATCACCTTTTATTGTGAATTGTCTGTGCTTGATAAGGGTTACCTTCTCTCAGGGGGAACCCAAGTGGATAGACAGGATTTAACATCAGCGAATCCGCACTTGAGTCATTAGCCATGCCCCTTGTAGTGCCAGCATTCGAGAGACAGGCTAAAAATATTGCCAACGGGTTTTTGCTATTTCGTCAGCTGTGAACGGCAATTGTGCTGCACCAGAAAAGACTAAGAGAAATACTTAAAACTGAAAAGCAAGTCCAAACAAAGGTCCATGGGTAATCGTGTCATATGCGAACCGGTCTAGATCCCCAACGTTTCCGGTGCTATAATCGACTGATAATGCACGGTATTGAAATACCAGTGACAAATAGTCGGTTGCATCCCACATAAGTCCACCCTGCAGGTTCCAGGTAAAATCAGAACCAATGCCAAAACCTCCGATATCACCCTTGAGAATCACATGCCAGCTATCTGAAATTTGTGGCATCCAGCGAAGACCAACCACCGGATCGACCCAGTCCGCAGTGTTCTCGACAACTTTCAAGCCATTGACTTTAAGCTCAACATCGATATCCCACCAGCGGATCCCCCCATAAAAATCAAGTGGTCCCTTATCTGTAGACACCCGATAGATAGCATATCCTTCAAAAATACCCTGATAAATGTCAGCATCTAAACTGCCCCTACCTGGGGCAGAGGCCCCACCACTCAAGTCCATGAAGTTATACGCCATGCTGAGTCCGTAACCGGATTTATGGTGTGCTTCGACCTGAATCATTGCACCGAGTTCAAGGTTTTCGATGATGTCCTTTGGGCCGACATCTATATCTGCTCCTTCAACTCTGCCAACCGAAGCATCACCATCGATGCTTGGAACCAGCGCATAAGGAGCAATAATGAAATCCCAGTTATCTGCAGCAATGCCTAAGCCCGGAGAGATGAGAAACAATACAAGAAATACAACGATGGCTTTTAATAAATTTATCATAGTCAACTCAGCTTGATTTACAGAAAAGTAGCTAAAACGATAAGCTACCTTTCTGTATAGTTGGAAAAATAGCGGTGGAAGATCTCCTCATTTCACCAGCCTTTGGGATTATATCCAACATATGTATAATGATACTCAGTGATATCTGATCAATTGTTACTGGAATAATCAGTTGGTTTTTTACTTAACATCAAGCTTTTTGAAACTCGAACCTTCCCAGGAAAGATCCGCCATCAGACCCTTTTCACCAAAGATGAAGGAGATAATGTCTCTCTTGTAGATCTTGACTCAGTTCCGCCTCGATGTACGCCGTGCCACACCGGCAACGCTAACAGGTGTTACCGGCCGCCCGACTCTGGCTTCAGCATTAGAGACGAAGCTCTCCACGCCAGGGATTGAAAGGCGCTCTCCGAGTTCGAACCCAATAATGCAGGTGATTCCAGCCAGTAGTAAGAAAGTAAGTTTTTTCAACGTAATCATTGTGCACCTCCACTTGTGAAATTCTCCGGCATATCAGCCATCTCGGCAACATCCTTCAGGTCAGCTTTTTTGGCCTTTGTTGAGTTTTTGAAGCTGAAATCGTCAGCAGCGACATCGTTTCCGGTTTTCCAGTCACTGATCTGGATGCTGTATTGGGGTCCATTGGCAATGTGCTTCGAGGTTATGACATATCGGCAGGGATAGGGATTATCTCCCTGGGCGATCCAGATTTGCCAATCGACCTCTTTGGTTCGAAACGCAAAGTGATCGCACTCAGTACCGCCGATCACACCGCTGCCAATGTCTTTTACATCGATCACCTCGGACATCAACTCATCGTGAACATTCGTCATAAGCAAATCTGCGGCAGGAAGGGGCCTGTTGTATGTGTTGTGTAACTCGTCAATGAGATGGTCAATTGTTCCAGGGATGTCGATCTGGACGTAGACGTTGGTGTTCTTGCCCAACATTGTCAGCGTCTTCGCGTCAAAAATCATCTCGATATCGGCAAAACCGCCGGCACGGGTGGCACGCAGTTTGTCCGGCCGATTCAGAGTAACTGTGCCCGAACTTGCCAGAGCCAGTCTCTGATGATCTACCGTAACGACATCAAGGGAAGCATCGTAAGCGAACGAAATGGCCTTCTGTGATGCCATGTAATCCGACATGGCCTTGACAAGCTTCCTGGCGTCTGCCTCATCAGCTCTCGCTCCTGCCGGGTTGTACAATCCTAGTATCAATATTAGAGCTGTCATGCATCCAATCATTGCGACATGCATTTTTTTGTTGAACATAGTTTTGTTACCTCCTAATTAGTTATAGACTATTCAGATTCTCGCCCTACACTGAACGAGACTTTTGGGGGGATGCTATTCTCTACTTCAATACCGCTAATGCGATAATCACTTCCTTTCTCTTTCAAAATCTCATTGACCCTGTCTTGTTTATTGACCGCCCGGACAATAGCATTGACAATTAGATCATCACCTGCTAAATCGCCGACTTTCTCCACAGCCTGTCCAGAGATCTCTCTCGCTTTGTAGATCAAAGTCATCAATCTCTCCATTTACTTAAAGTTTATTGGTACAATCTTGGCGGCCTAATCTCGCCGATCTTGCCTGTCATCAACCCTGTCATCAGCACGGTCGACGGTATCGCTACGCTCATCTTGTCGATTGTCAGAACGGCAGTCCGCTCCCTCACCAGTGCAGTCTCTGCGTTCTTCCCGGGTATCCTGTTTGTCATCCACACGGTCGTTTGTATTCTGCCGAGTATCAACTCTTCGCTCAACGCGATTATCAACTCTGGCAGCGAATATTGTCGCGGAACTGGACAGAATCAGGCATAGGGCTGTTATGCAGCAAATAAACGCAGCATGTATCTTCTTATTAGACATGATTTTTGTCTCCTTATTTTTTGTTATGGCTAAAATAGCCTCTTTGGTTTCCAGGCAACTAGCAGTTCAGTAATTGCGTCGCGTCCCAATCGATCTTCTTCAAAGAGGTACAAATCCGGATCTCTTTTCAAATAATCATCGATGACGGTGAGGCGAATGAACGAGCCTTTGATGAAATGGTATATCAGGTGTGCATTTCAAGAATTTCATGTCGCTCCTCTTCGGGCGTTTGATTATTTCCTAAAAACCCTGTTAATAAAAAGACAGAACAGATAACTATGAGGGTTGTAGATATTTTTATATTCTTCATTGATTAACTCCTTTGAGTCATAATGAATAAGATTCATTTATATATGCAGTTAATCCTCGATCCTGTTGAGATCTTCATGCGATCAAGATGTCAATCTTTCTCACTTGGCGAAGACGTTTTCGACCACGGGGGCAATGTTGAAACCCACCATCCATTCCGGTGCGATCGCATCCGGACGTTCCACATAGTAATTCAGGTCCAGGGATAGTTTCCAGGGCCGACCATTGATGATAAAGGTTTTTCCTACCGTGAGGTGCAGGGGAACTGTCCACGCCTCTGATTCGTGGTTGTAGGTGATTATCGGCATGCTCCCGACATTCCAGGCGTTGCCGGGGAGGAAGGTAGCGAAGAGCTGTATGGCCGTCAGGCTTATATCCGCATCGTCCCGGCGCAGGTAGGGCCGTTCGGGACTCGATTCAGCATCACCGGCAATGTCCCACTGATGGTTGGCGAAAATACCCAGAACGGAATTTTCGGTAATGAGACCAAGCTGAAAACCGGGCCCCAAAGCCCACACTTCGCTCCCCAGTTTGTCATGAGCCGTGGGAAAGAGTGCCGAGAATCCTAAGCTCCAAAGAAACCCATTTTCAAGGGTTGTACCGTACTGCACGTCCAGCGTGATATCCCCCAGACCGCTCTTGGAGCCCAGTCGCCGACTACTGATGTCGTAGATCGGTTGATCAAAGACGTACGGCACGCCGGGACGGACCCAGACCGTTTTTCCATTTTCCAGGGGGAATGGAAGTGTGGGCTGGAAAAAGAGCTTTACCATGTCTTGATCATCCGCAAGCGGCAGGTCTCCGTCAAAGCTGAAATACTGAGTCTGGAACTTCATGCTGGCGAGCGCCGTGTTTGGATTGGCCAGTTCCTTGGCAATTTCCTCTTTTGACGGGGTGCTGCTCTCCGCCGCGACGAGCGGAGCCAAACCAACAGTGAGTGCAAGCACGCCGACTATGTTTTTTATGATTTTTTTCATATATCTCTCACTTATCTCAGAGCCTCAAAAACTTTCTGCTCTTTTTGAAAAACCTGGATGGGGCAGATGTAGCCGCCACCCAGGCCACCTATCATGCAAGTGCGAGAGGTCTGTCTACTTCACTAACTCGATCTCTCCCGGCCGCCAGGTCTGGTCAATCCAGGGCTTGAGCGGGGAATACATGCGAAGGATCACGAACCAGCTCTTGTCGGGAATCGTCTCGACCCAGTTGTTCTCGTAACCCTTCGGCGCCTTGGGTCCGAAGTAGATGGAGTAGGACCCATCCTTGTTTTTCTTGATATCCTCGTCGTTACCGCCAACGCTCGGGAACTTCTGGTTGCTTTGCAGCATCGAGCGCGTCTGGGTGTCGTAGACCGTGACGGCCCAGAAATTGCCCACGGGCGGGTCGGCAGGGATGGTCAACTTGTAGGTCTTCGCGCCGTCGAAGGGCTGCTTGTCCGAGTCGATGTAGGTGATGCCGTAGTCGGATCCGGTCCCTTCCCTCGGGGCAGCCATGGCCGGCGTGACGGCGGTGTAGGGATAGTGGAACGTGATCCGTGCGTCGGTGTTCATGGTCTGGCCGTTCTCGCCGTTGAAGAAGACGTTGCGTGCCGTGTAACCCATCATCCAGTTGCTGTCGGTATCGGGATAGATCCGCACGCCCTTCATGTTCTTGTCGTATCGGGGGTACCAGATGATGGAGCGAGAGGCAGCGTTGCCGAGCGCGATTCCGTCGGCGAGGAGCTTCTTCATACGCTCGTCAGGATCAAACTTCTTGCCCTTCTCGATCCCGATCGAGGCGAAGAGCCCCCGGGTCTCGGCGTCAAGCATCTCAAGGGGCTCATACTGGATGATCTCGTCGAGGTGGTGGTAGTACTCGCTGTTGTTCGGGTGGATGGTGTTGAACGCCTTCCCGGACGCACTGACGAACTTCATTTCCGGTTTGTCGGCGAACTTCGAGAGCGGATAGACCTTGACGTTGTCCATCACGAGGGAGGCCGCGGCTTCGACGTCCCCGTTCTTCACCGACGATCGTAGGAAAACCCAGATGCGGTAAGTCTTTGGGCGATAGACGGCGAAACCATCGGGGACCAGGCCGTCATATCCGGGTGGGAGGTAGAGGTATTTCCCTGCGGTCGGAAGGTTGTTGATGAAACGGAACCAGGCATCGTTGGCTGCGCCGAGAAGACCGTCCGGTACCTCCACCACAGTTGGGCCATCGCGCTTCAGGTCGAGGTCGGGAATCGCATAAACGGTCGAGCTGTTGCCGGTCAGGAAGAGGGACTCGGCGCCCATCAGCTTGTCAAAAATCATGACCTCGTTGACCTCGACCGCGCCGATGGAGTGGGCTCCGTCTATGAGGGCCTTGAGCGAGGCGCCGGGCATTCCCTTCATGAAGGCGTCCATGGCACGGGTGGTGTCGAGATAGTCATAGACCTTCTCGGCGGTCTCCGGTAGCGGGGCGCCGTCCAGAAACTTCAATGTTCCTATCGATGTTTCAACTTCGTTCGGGGTAGAGATGGAATCGAGAACTTCTTTGCTAACATCGGCGAGAACTGATTGCCCATAAAACAATGCTGCCATTGTCAATATTGCAGTCTTTTTCATTTCCATACCTCCTGCCTGGGGTCTGCTGATATATTTAATAGGTTTGCTAACCTTGTTAAGGCTACAGCACTGCGGTAGAAAAGCAAGATAAAACATGGCAACCCTAACAATTTCTTCATGATCAAGAATTGAGAGTATTCCTGTGAAGTTACAATTTGATCATGTCCAAAAAACTTACCCTAAAAGGAGTATTCTGCGACTTATCAAAATGTATAAGTATTTCAAGAAACCGGACAGTAAATA
>JAUVON010000189.1 GCA_030599175.1 Desulfobulbaceae bacterium
AAGTTTCATTATCCATTATTTTCGCGTAACGACCTTAGTGCTTTTTGGGCGCTGTTTACCGACAACTTAACCAACCTGATTGTTCTGAGCGGTATCTGTAAATTTGTTTTTCACATGCCGGATGAAATTGTCTTTGGACGAATCGTACCCGGCGCTGCCGTTGCTATTTTACTTGGTGTTTGTGTTTACACCTACCTTGCCCAACGTCTGGCCAAAAAAGAACAGCGATCTGATGTCACTGCGCTGCCATATGGGATCAGTACTCCTGTCATGTTTGTCTACCTATTCGGGGTCATCGGCCCCATCTACTGGGCCACAAACGATGCAGAACTGGCCTGGCAGATAGGGATAGGAGCAGGATTTCTCGGTGGTATCGTAGCGGCCTTAGGGGCCTTCATTGGTCCTTTTCTGAAAAGAGTCACCCCCCGCGCCGGAATGCTCGGAACCCTTTGCGGTATAGCCCTGGTCTTCATAGGAGTTGTACCACTCACCATGGTCTTCGAAGATCCGATCATAGGGTTTGTCTCCTTAACCATCGTCATGTGGGGGTTAGTTGGCCGCTTCAAACTGCCTTTCAATTTGCCTGCCGGGCTTTTAGCACTTGTGGCCGGCACTGTCATTGCTCTTATTCTTGGTAAAGCATCTATTAATTTTGATGGAGTCGGCTTCTATCCGCCCATACCGTATTTCGGCGATATGATTGTCGGTATCCAGTATCTCTTTGCCCATCCGGAACTTTTTCTTGTTTTGATACCTGTTCAGATCTACAATTTTATTGAAACCATGAATAATGTTGAATCGGCCGAAGCGGTGGGCGATAAATATCCGGTTTCAGTTGCCATGATAACCGATGGTTTCGGCACCATGCTGGGTGCCATATGCGGTTCTCCTTTTCCGACAACTGTATATATAGGACATCCTGGTTATAAGCGTATTAATGCCCGCTGCGGATACGTTCTGGCTGTTGGAGTAGTGTTTTTTATTGCCGCATGTTTTGGATTTCTTGCCTTTCTCAGCAACCTGGTGCCGCTTGCAGCTACCGCTCCGATCCTGGTCTATGTGGCGATAATTATTATAAGTGAAACCGCAAGAACCTGTCCGAGCAGGCATGGCATGGCGATTGCTATTGCCATGATGCCCCATATTTCAGCTTTTTTAATGATCAAATGGAACGGAATGCTGAATGCTCTCGGCAGTCTAGGCGTTGAGAATATCCCTTCCATCACCGATCCCGAGCTGATTGCCGCTCTCGGACAACAGGGTGCACATGTAGTTGGCCATCAGATTCTCAGCCAGGGTGCGATAATAACCGGCCTGATGTGGGGTGCATTCCTGGCACACCTTATCGACGCCAAATTTAAAGAAGCCAGCGGGTTTATGCTGGTATCTGCGGCTATGGCCAGCCTGGGGATTATTCACTCTGCCAGCCTCCACTGGCCTTCATTCAATGGTATAGTCGGCGGCTACCTGTTCGTCGGTCTTGGTATACTTTTTTACTCGATGTCAACCGAAGTCGAACGACTGCCAGGCTCTGATGATTCATCCGAGACCCTTGAAGTAGAATTTTCAGATTAGCCTCAACTGTTTGTAATAAAGCCATATTTTATTACGTGGCCAACGCGGAGACAATTTTTTATCACCATTCTTAAAATTTATTTGTTGACATACAAAAAAGTTGATGTTAAGAGGAGAGTATGGATCCAAAAAATCTTGAATTGCTACAGAATCTGGCTAAAGGCATCATCAGTGTATTCGGTGATCGATGTGAAGTTGTTATCCATGATTTCGGGGATTTAAAGAGATCACTGGTTTACATTGAGGGCAATATCACTAACCGCCAGCCCGGCTGCCCTCTCCCGGATACGCTGTATCGGCTGCTGAAAGAGTTCGGCGACGATGCTCCTGATAAATTCGGTTACAAAGGCACCACCAAAGACGGCAAAATCCTCAAATGCTCTACAACTATGGTGCGGGACGGCGACGGCAAACTTGAGGGCTGCCTCTGCATTAACTTCAACGTCACCGACTTCGCCTTTCTTGCGACCGCCTTTAACGACTTTACATTTAGCAACAGCAAAAGTGACAGAGATGACGGCAAGGGGACTAATCAGAATGGCACCACCAGCACCTTTGCCGAAACCATGGAATCAGCAATTGATTTCGAAGTCAGCGAATACGGCAAAATTCCTGCCATGATGGACAAGTCGGATAAACTCGTAATCATGCAGAGGCTGGACAAAGATGGCGTCTTCATGATCAAGGGTTCAGTTGACTATATTGCAAGAGTCTTTGGATCCTCAAGATACACCATCTATAATTACCTCAAGCAGATTCGCACTTGAGTTACAAAAAGAGAAATTCAAATGATACAGGAAATCCCCACCCACAACTTGAAATACCTGGTGCAGTCCCCCCCGGGAGGAGCCGTTCCAAAAGAATTCGCTGACGATATTGCCCAAAAGGTTTTGACGTTTCATAGTAAGCTCCCAAGTTATAGACCGACGGCTCTTGTCCGTCTGGATGAATTGGCGCGGGCCTGGGGGCTTAGAGATATATTTGTAAAAGACGAATCTACCCGTTTCAAACTCAAGGCTTTTAAGGTTCTCGGAGGCAGCTATTCCGTGGCACGGCTTATGTGCAACAAACTTGGCAAAAAAGTTGAGGAAGTAGATTTTGATTATCTGAAAAGCGAAAAAGTTCGCAAGAAAATCGGCCAGATGACCCTTGCCTCGGCAACCGACGGTAATCACGGCAGAGGGATTGCCTGGGCCGCAGAAAAACTTGGGCTGAAAGCAGTAATTTATATGCCAAAAGGAGCCGCCAGATCAAGAGTGGAAAACATTAAAGGACATGGCGCTACCGTGGTGGAGACCGACCTCAATTACGATGATGCTGTACGGTTATGCTGTGAAAAAGCTGATAAAAACGGCTGGCATGTGGTTCAGGATACCGCCTGGGAAGGTTATAGTGACATACCCCTTTGGATTATGCAGGGCTATATGACAATGTGTTCAGAAGCGGTGGATCAGATGGTTCAGAGAAGAACCCTTCCCAGCCATGTTTTTATCCAGGCGGGTGTGGGGGCCCTTGCCGGTGCAGTGATCGGCTATTTAGTCAATAGATTTCAGGATAACCCACCCAAATTCATAATAATGGAACCCGGCAGCGCTGCCTGTGTTTTCACCTCAGCTGCAGCCGGAGATGGCAAAACCCATGCGGTAACAGGCGATCATGAGACAATCATGGCCGGTCTCGCTTGCGGGGAGGTCAACCCCCTTTCCTGGGATATACTCCGAAATTTTACTGACTGCTATGTGAGCTGCGAAAATCATGTTGCCGCCAACGGCATGCGCATTCTCGCCAATCCCCTGGCAGGTGACGCCATGGTAGAGGCTGGTGAATCCGGCTCAGTGGGCATCGGCCTTCTCGACCTCATAACGAACAACAGTAATTTTGAGGAATTTAAAAAAGCGCTTGAAATCGATGCCGATTCCACCGCTCTGATTTTTAATACTGAAGGGGCTACTGATCCCGTGAACTATCAGGATATTCTCTGGCATGGGAAATACCCGTCTCCGTAAATAGGATGGCGTCGTAAAAGTCTTGCTTCGTAAAGTGCAGGTTCCAGATTAATCGAACTTTTATTCAGGAAAAAACCATGGCAGTAGGCAAAGCAGTTCAAAGAATCGATGGAATTGCCAAGGTAACCGGCAAAGCCCGCTATACAGATGACTTCACTATGCCCGGAATGCGCGTGGCCAAATATCTGCGCTCCACCATTGCCCATGGCCGTGTTCTAACTATCGATACGAACAAGGCTCGCGCACTTCCCGGCGTAGACGGTGTTTTCACTCACAAAGATATACCTCAAACAAAATTTGCAACGGCCGGACATCCTTTTTCCATGGATCCCGGCCATGTCGATGTTGCAGATCGACTCCTGCTGACCGATTATGTTCGTTATATGGGCGATGAGATTGCCATCGTGGTTGCGGACAATGATCTAACTGCCGCAAAAGCACTCTCCCTTATCGATGTTGAGTATGAATCGTTTCAACCTCTGGTGAGAGCTGAAGATATACTCGGAGATGATGCACCTGAAATACACAAGGGGACAGGGAACGTTGTGAAAACGCACTCCTTTGTTGCGGGTGGTAACCTGGAAGAGGTGAGGAAAGAGTGTGACCACCTGATTGAAGGACGATATAAGACCCAGATAATGCAGCATTGCCATCTGGAAAATCACACAGCTTATGCATATATGGACGATCATCAACGCATCGTTATTGTCTCCTCAACTCAGATTCCGCATATTGCCAGAAGGATAGTGGCCGAAGCTCTTGATATGGATGTCGGCTTCATCAGAGTTATCAAACCGTACATTGGTGGTGGATTTGGTAATAAGCAGGACGTGATTCTTGAACCGATGGTGGCCTTTCTGGCCAAAAAACTTGACGGTATACCGGTGAGATTACGGCTGGACCGTGAGGGAGGGATGATTGGCACTCGGGTGCGGCATCCCTTTGATGTCAAGGTGCAGGTTGGTCTGGACAAGGAGGGCACGATAAAACTTATTCATTTTGATGCCCTTTCCAATACCGGCGCCTACGCCTCCCATGGTCATTCGATAGTATCGGCAGGGGCCGCAAAGACCCACTATATGTATCCAAGGGCTGTCTATAGCTGTAATGCTAAAACCATCTACGGCAATATCCCATCGGGTGGAGCCATGCGTGCCTACGGCTCGCCCCAGATGACCTTTGCTGTTGAATCCATTATGGAAGAGGCGGCGCGTCTGGTCGGGATGGATTCTGTCGAATTTCGTTTAAAGAACGGGGCCCGACCCGGCGACAAAAGCCAGATAACCAAAAAACCGATAATGACTTGTGGATTGCTTGACACTATTAAAAAAGGCAAAAAACTCATTGACTGGGACAAAAAACGTAAGGAGTGGCCCGAGTTCCAGACGGGACAACTGCGGCGCGGCCTGGGAATAGCCATTTTCAGTTATGGATCAGGAACTTATCCCGTCTGTGTAGAACCGGCCAGTGCCCGGCTCATTTTAAATCAGGACGGTTCAGTTCATCTTCAGGTCGGAGCCACGGAAATTGGTCAGGGATCGGATACTGCTTTCGCCCAGATGGCCGCAGAAACAGTTGGCATCTCTTTTGACAAGGTACACGTAGTCTCAGCCCAGGATACCGATGTCACTCCTTTTGATACGGGTGCCTATGCATCACGTCAGACCTATGTAACCGGTCAGGCAGTGATGCGAACTGCAGAGCAGTTAAAGACCAGAATTCTTGATTATGCAGCTATCATTACCGGGCTTGACGTTGAACTTATTACTATTGCGGATGACAATATCGTTATTGCCGAGACACCGGAGATAGCGGTTATGAGTGTACGCGACGTAGCTGTGGATGCTTATTACGACAAAAACCGAGGTGGTCAGATCACGGCGGAAGTCAGCTACAAGGCTCGCAATAACGCCCATGTGTTCGGCTGCACCTTTGTTGACCTCTCTGTTGATATTCCTCTGTGCAGAATAACAATTAATGAGATTTACAACGTTCATGACTGCGGAGTTGTGATCAACCCTCTTGGAGCGGAAGGTCAGGTACATGGAGGAATGGCCATGGGCATAGGTGCCGCCCTGTTTGAGGAACTCATGGTCGATTCCGACTCCGGCAAAATCTATAACAATAATCTGCTTGATTATAAAGTACCAACCATCATGGATATCCCCGATCTTGGAGCAGCCTTTGTGGAAACCCATGAACCATCGCATCCATATGGTGCCAAGTCAGTGGGGGAGGCTCCGGTGATTTCTCCAGCCCCGGCTATCCGTAACGGTATTCTTGATGCAAC